>JAHEYM010000040.1 GCA_023251595.1 Bacteroidota bacterium | reverse complement strand
AACAGACAGCGTTTATGTTCTGGTGAATCCTGCTCCGAATGCAATCGCCGGTTTTGTGCAAAATCTGTGTCCCGGACAAATCACTGCCCTTGGTTCGGCTGCCAATCCACCAAATTTTAATTATTCATGGACTTCCAATCCGGTCGGTTTTGCATCAACTTCACCCAACCCGACTACGGTGAGTCCACAGGGAGTGACCTTTTATATTATGACAGTGACTGATCCTGCAACAGGTTGTATTAGTGTGGATTCTGTAAAAATTACGGTGAATCCCTTCCCGAATGCTACAACAGCCCCTGATCAGACGATCTGTTCAGGACAATCGGTGAATATTGGGACGGCCGCAAATCCTGTAGGATATATTTACTCGTGGATTTCGAATCCGCCGGGTTTTAGCTCAAATCTTCCAAATCCATCCGTTTCTCCGACCATCACAACCGATTATTATGTAACGATTATCAATCCGAATACAAATTGTTCGAAAGCTGACACGATAACGATCACTGTCAATCTCACTCCTCCTGCCCCCACCGTGAATGCATTTACACCGCTTTGTGTCGGACAGACCCTACAACTCATCGCTACATCAGGTCCGGGTTCTGTATATACATGGTCCGGACCGAACGCCTTTTCTTCATCCCTTCAATTTCCAACAATTCCAAATGCTGCATTATCGGATGCGGGCTGGTATTCATGTTTCGTCTCACTTGGTGGATGTGTCGGCCCAAGTGATAGCGTGCTCGTGAATATAAATCCGGTTCCGAATGTAACAGCGGGTAATGATCATGGAATTTGTTTTGGGCAAAGTTACACGATCGGTGCAGCCGCGGTACCAGGCGTAAATTATAGCTGGACTTCCAATCCCGCAGGATTTGTTTCCAATCTTGCCAACCCGAACATCAGTCCCGCAGCAACAACTACCTATATACTTGTAGCATCGGATGCTGTGACGGGTTGCAGCATGACAGATAGTGTATTAATCGTTGTCATCGCTGTTCCACCCCCCCCGAATGTTTCGAGTAACTCTCCGATTTGTGTCGGCGATACGATTCAATTAAATGCCACCTCATTTTTCAATGGTATATATACATGGACAGGACCAAATGGATTTTCCAGTTCCACCGAGTATCCGAGAATTCCAAATGCTATACTTACAGATTCCGGTTTGTACGCTGTGACTATCACGGTGAATGGCTGTACAAGCAATACGAACTCAAGTGTATATATAAATATAAATCAATCGCCTGTAGCTTTTGCAGGTCTTCCTGTCTCCATTTGTGTTGGTGACAGTGTTCAACTTGGGGGAAATCCGGTCGGTGCCAATATATATAGTTGGGTTTCCTTTCCGGTTGGGTTTAATTCCAACTTCTCGAATCCGACTGTCTATCCGACTCAGACAACTTTATATTCGTTGACAGAATCCGAGCCTGTAAATGGTTGCAGCACGACAAACTCAGTAACGGTAACGGTTCATCCGCTCCCGAATGTTATTGCAGGTGTTCAGGATACATTTTGTTCGTCCTGCATCCCGGTTAATCTAACCGGATTTAGTCCGTTGGGGGGTACATGGACAGGTCCCGGTGTTACAACAGCCGGTGTCATTACTCCATGTATTACCGGTTTGGGAAATAATAATCTTACCTATACATATACAGATGTATTTGGTTGTACAAATTCTGCGATTAAACCTATCGTTGTTATTCCATTTGTTCAGTCTATTGCCGGAGCAGGCGATTCTGTTTGTTTTAATATGGCCCCCTACGTTCTACCTGGTTTTTCACCACCGGGTGGTGTATGGACAGGTGCGGGGATCGTGAATGCTTCAACGGGTTTATTCAGCCCTTTAAATGCCGGCGCCGGTATACACATGTTGTATTACACAATTGGAGCGGGGACTTGTCAATCCATAGATTCTATTCAGATGGATGTCTATCCGTTGCCTGTGATAATTCCGGGACCGAATGAGCTTAAGTGTATATCTACTCCTCCTTTTAATTTATCGGGGTTTAGTCCGGCAGGCGGAACGTGGACCGGTCAGGGCATAACCAATTCTGTTTTAGGAACCTTCGACCCCGCGGTTGCAGGAATCGGAGGACCATTTACTTTAACCTATATATATACAGATCCGGTAACCGGCTGTCAGAATTCGGGAACAAAAACGGTTTCAGTTTTTGCACTCCCTTCACCTTTATTTACTTCCGATTCCGTATTTTGTATTAATACACCTTTCCCTTTCACGAATCATACAGCAGGCGCAAATATATATACATGGAATTTTGGCGACGGAGGAACATCCAATCTGATCAGTCCAACACATGTATATACAAATCCGGGTTTTTATACGGTCACATTGATCGTTCAGGCACCCGTCGGACAAGGAGCATGCGTTGATTCAATTTCAAAGGTTGTAAGAATTACGGAATTACCCACACCATTCTTCACGATGAGCAGTCATTTCGGCTGCGATACGCTGACTGTAACCTTCACAAATCAGAGTTCAGGAGAAATTGATCAATTTTTCTGGAATTTCGGTAATGGGCAATCCACTTTCAGTCCGAACCCTACGCCTGTTTTTTATCAACAGGGAATTATTGCGGATACAACTTATTATATTACGCTTACACTTTCGAATCTTTGCGGAACGATATCGTATACAGATAGCATTATTCTAAGCCCCAAGCCTACAGCGCAGTTCGGAACAAATGTGACGGCAGGTTGTTCCCCATTAAATATTTTGTTTGCGAATACAACAGTGGGAAATCCGCAGGCATTTTGGTGGGATTTGGGTGATGGTAATACAAGCACGTTATTGAATCCCGGACCACATGTATATACAACAAATGTGGATACAACATTTATCATTACGTTAGTCGCATCGAATCCATGCGGATCGGATACCATGACAAGAAGTATTCTTGTACATCCAAATACAGTAAATGCATTTTTCAATTCCACAGTTACAAGTGGTTGTGAGCCGTTAACCGTCGGCTTCAATGATTTTTCGACGGGTGGAATTAATTTCAGTTGGGATTTTGGTGATGGAAATGTTTCGACACAGAGCAGTCCGACACATATATACATGACACCCGGAGTTTTTAACATCACAGAATATGTGAATAACGGTTGCAGTTTCGATACTGCTTATTCCACCATTACTGTATTTGCTTTACCACAGGTTTTATTTACGGTGAATCCGGCAACTTTCTGTCTAGGTACGCCTTTAACGATTTCAAATCAATCGACCGGCATATCAAATTATTCATGGAATTTCGGAAACGGTGATTCGTCCAATCTCACAACACCTGCTTATACTTACACGACGCCGGGCGTATATAATTTATCATTAACAGGAACTTCCAATATAACCGGGTGTATGAATTCTGATACAGTGGTAGTAACTGTTTTGCAATCGCCTGATGCATTATTTACACCTTCTGCTACTTCGGGATGTCAACCTTTATCAGTTAATTTCACAAACAGCAGTACAAATGCTAATTTTTATGCATGGGTTTTTGGTGATGGAAATATTTCTGCGCAGGTTAGTCCGCAGCACACCTACACCACTTTCGGAACATTTACCGTGCAATTAATTGCAGCAAATCTGGATGGATGTCTTGATACACTTACAAGTGTAGTAACTGTATATCCAACACCGGTAGTAAGTTTCACTACTTCGAGCAGTTCCTCATGCGCACTACCTGTGACAGTCGACATGACAAACTTCACCATTAATGCAGCTAATTATGCATGGGATTTCGGTGATGGACAAACTTCCACACTCACGGATCCATCCGTTACTTATTCGCAGCCGGGAACCTATCCGATCACGTTGATCGGTACTTCGCAATTTGGTTGCAGCGATACGATGGTAATTAATTATACTGTATATCCTCCGCCTATAGCAGATTTCAGCTTTGTGCCAGTTTCGGGATGTGCACCATTGACTGTGAATTTTACAAATCTTTCTACGAATTCTTTGACTTATTCCTGGGATTTCGGGAATGGTGATTTGTCGGGAGTACCGAATCCTGTATATACGTATTCAAATCCCGGTACATATACAGTTACGTTAATTGCACATGGTGGAGGAAATTGTTCTTCAACCAAAATAATTAATGCAGGAATTACAGTAAATCCACAGCCACTTGCAAATTTTAATTATGCTGAAGCGAGTATTCCGCCCACAGGTGTAATTGATTTCAATAATTTGTCATTCGGTGCAACTCAATATATTTGGGATTTTGGAGATGGAAGTTCTTCCACTTCACGCGCACCAAATCATCAATATGAATATCCCGGAAATTTTGATGTGGTTCTCACAGCGATTAATGAATTCGGATGTATAGATACAATGCACATGCGGATTACGGTGGATTTCTTTTTCGGATTATTTATTCCGAACGCATTTACACCGGGTTCGGGCGCCGATATTATCAGAGAGTTTTTACCTGCCGGAATCGGATTAAAAGAATATCATATAGAAGTTTTCAATGCCTGGGGAACAAAATTATGGGAATCGAATTTAATTGACGATCGCGGGCACCCGGTAGAAGCGTGGGATGGCACGTACCAAGGCGTTCCGTGCAAACAGGATGTATATGTATGGAAAGTATTTGCCGTTTTTGAAGGCGGTCTCGTCTGGAAAGGCATGGTAACGAATGGCGGCAGACCATCGACGACAGGGACAGTGACGCTGATACGGTAGGGGTTAGGGATTAGGGGTTAGGGGTTAGAAAAAAATGTCTAATTTCCGATGTCCAATTTTCAATTTCCAAGTAAAAAAAATAAAATGATTTGATACGACAGGGATTAATATATATAGCATTATTCAGTTGATTATTTGAGATAAACGGGAGAAATATTTTTCATAAAACAGTTGAAAATTCAGAGAAAGAAATCAATATTTCGTTGGGAAATATATCGGAAGGAGTTTATATAATTTCTTTGAATGAGGGTGAAAAAAGTGTGGTGTATAAGAAGTTGGTGGCGATAAAATAATGAGTCTCCTACGAATAATCATTTATCCGTGTAAATCAGCCAAATCCGCGTCATCCGTGTTCCATTTCGAAACAACATTCTGCACACACACCCCTGCCGCTCTCGAGAGGGGAATAGATTAGTTTTTTCATTTGATTCTAGCGTTTTTCATCCTTTCTTTCTTTGCGTTCTTTGCGCTGGAACTTTGCGAACTTTGCGTTAAAAAAAAGAGCTATCTAATTTTATAAATCCAGCGGATTGAGTAAAAAACTTGAGATGAATCACTTGGAAATGTGACGTAAGTCATCTCAAAAGCAGCACGAAAAGAGGAATTTTGGTTTCAGATAAAGCTGACCTCTTATCTCTACCCTAATGATAAATGAAACACACCCGAACTGTGTCAATTGCGATGTACGATACAAGTCTATTTTCTGCGATCTTAATGCGGAAGAAGCTGCAATTTTAAACTCATACAAGAATACTATCGTTTTTAAGAAAGGGCAATCCGTTTTTATGGAAGGCGCCTATCCACGTGGTTTGTATTGCGTGAATAGCGGAAAAATCAAAATCACACAAATTGGAATCGATGGCAAGGAGCAGATTGTACATCTTGCAAAAGATGCGGATGTAATGGGCTATCGTGCAATTTTGAGTGGTGATAAATATTCCTGTTCTGCAGTTGCAATGGTTGATAGTTCACTGTGTTTTATTCCTAAAGATGTATTTTATTCTTTGGTTGAAAGAAATTCGAAAGTAGCATTACAGGTGATTCATTTATTTTCGAAGGAATTAAGAGTCGCGGAAAATAAAATCACCAATATCGCACAGAGACCGGTGAAGGAGAGAGTTGCACAAGGTCTGCTTCTTTTGAAAGAATGTTATGGTTGTGAGAAAGACGGATGTACTGTGAACATCGTTATCACACGAGAAGAGATTGCGAATATTTCCGGAACCACACGTGAAACCGCGATCAGAGCTTTGTTTGAATTGAAAGAGGAAAAGATTATTGAGCTCAATGGCAAAAAAATAAAAATACTTAAACAAGGCGCACTTCTCAAGGCAGCGAACGTTTTTGATTAGTGTGAGGAATATCACATTATTATTGTACAGTCCTAAGTAACATTGTAACTCGTGCACAACCCTGCCCTTCCCAAAATGAAATTGGCTGCAAAGACACAAAGGCGCGAAGAAATAAGGACTCTCAACAAATAATGCTCATGTATCAAAAACAAGGAATTATTCCACAAAAACGACATGTCGTTTTCAGAAAAAAGGACAATACTTTATATCACGAAGAACTGATGGGAACAGAAGGTTTTTCGGGTACGTCATCACTCGCCTATCATCTGTATCCACCGACGATGGTAAAATCTCTGGGTGAACCCTATTCTATAAAACCCGAAGCGGGACTGGAAGAAAGTCTGAAAGCTTTGAGTTTTACGGGCTATGACGTTCAACCCGAAAATGATTACCTCGAAAGCAGGAAAATATTTTTTTTCAATGATGATTTAATCATCGGAATAGCCGCACCATCTGCTTCGATGGAAGAATATTTCTTCAAAAATGCAGATTCAGATGAAATGCTTTTTATCCACAAAGGAAGCGGACAATGCAAAACCATGTATGGAACCGTTGATTTTGAGTATGGAGATTATTTAATTATTCCGCGGGGAACTGTGTATCAATTAAAATTCAACACAAAAGAAAATAAAATATTATATATAGAATCGCATAGTCCGATTCGGACTCCCAAACGTTATCGTAATGAATTCGGACAGATGCTCGAACATTCTCCTTTTTGTGAACGTGATTTTAAAATGCCACATACACTTGAAACACATGATGAAAAAGGAGAATTCAAGACACTAATTAAAAAACGCGGGATTATTTATCCATATATATATGAGACTCATCCGTTTGATTTGGTGGGATGGGATGGATACTGTTATCCATACGGTTTCTCCATATTTAACTTCGAACCCATAACAGGAAGAATTCACATGCCTCCTCCTGTTCATCAACAATTTGAAGCAAGGAATTTTGTCGTATGTTCATTCGTTCCGCGATTATTTGATTATCATCCGGATGCAATACCTGCACCCTATCACCACAGTAATATCGATTCGGATGAAATATTATATTATGTAGACGGAGATTTCATGAGCAGGAATAATATTAAAGCGGGACAATTCACACTTCACCCCGCAGGTATTCCGCACGGCCCGCATCCGGGTGCAATTGAAAGAAGTATCGGGAAAAAAGATACAAAGGAATTTGCGGTAATGATAGATCCGTTTAATCCGGTGAAAATATCAAAAGAAGCACTGAAATATGAAGTAAAAGACTATTATAAATCGTGGATACAAGAACCCTCGGCATTGACGAAGGAGTTCTTTTCAACTCAATATTCAGAAAAAAAATAAAATGGAAACAAAAGATCTTTCAACCGTAAAGGACTACAATTACAGTGGTGAGAAAATTTTTGAAAAAGCACAGGACTTTTTGCCTATCAATGGCACCGATTATGTAGAATTATATGTGGGCAATGCGAAACAAGCTGCTCATTATTATAAAACAGCTTTTGGATTTCAGGAGTTGGCTTACGCGGGACTCGAAACAGGTCTTCGTGACAGATGTTCTTATGTGTTAATGCAGGATAAAATTCGTCTGGTACTCACCTCACCATTTAATCCCGACAGTGAAATTTCACATCATATACGCAAGCATGGTGATGGTGTGAAGGTGATCGCATTATGGGTGGATGATGCACGTTCCGCATACACAGAGACGATTAAACGTGGTGCGAACTCTTTTCTTGCACCGATGGTGGAATTAGATCAATTTGGAGAAATTGTGAAATCGGGTATTCATACGTATGGTGAAACAATTCATATATTTATCGAAAGAAAAAATTATAAAGGATTGTTCTCACCGGGATATCAAAAATGGGAAACCGAATATAAACCTACGTCGACCGGATTAAAATATATTGATCACATGGTAGGAAATGTAGCGCCTGGAGAAATGAATAAATGGGCAGAATTTTACGAAAATGTGATGGGTTTTGCAAATCTAATCACGTTCGACGATAAAGATATTTCAACCGAATATACTGCATTGATGAGCAAGGTAATGACGAATAGCAATGGCAGAATTAAATTTCCTATAAATCAACCCGCGAAAGGAAAAAAGAAATCGCAGATTGAAGAATATCTTGATTTTTATTATGGTGCCGGTTGTCAACACATCGCGGTGGCAACGGATGATATTGTTTTCACTATTTCGGAAATGAGAAAACGTGGGGTGGAATTTTTATATGTACCGGGTACATATTATGATACAGTTGAAGATCGCGTTGGACATATTAAAGAAGATCTGGATGAATTAAAAAAATGGGGCATCATGGTTGACCGGGATGAAGACGGATATTTACTTCAGATTTTTACGAAACCCGTAGAAGACAGACCTACCCTCTTTTTCGAAATTATTCAACGTAAAGGAGCTAAATCGTTCGGGAAAGGAAATTTTCAAGCGTTATTTGAATCGATTGAAGCGGAACAAGAGAAGAGGGGAACGTTATAGGGCTTAGGTGTTAGGGATAAGGGGTTAGGGTTGGTAGAGACGTTGCATGCAACCACTTTTATAGTGAAAGAGTGAAAGAAGGAAAGAGTGAAAAGTAAATAAATCTCTAAATCAGTTAAAATCTGTGATTTTGGTCACACTTTTTGGGATGTAAACCTACGAATTTTGCTGCAAAGAACTTCTTACCCGAAGATTATGAAAAAAGTATTCCAATTTATTCCGGTCATCATATTTTCGTTGATATTTTTTCATAATTCATTTGCGGGGGAAGCCGAAAATTTATTTAAAGCCAATTGCTCAACCTGTCACACGATTGGTAAAGGGAAACTGGTTGGTCCCGATTTAAAAGGAGTGAGCACACGTCATGATGAAGCATGGATGTTGAAGTGGGTAAAATCTTCGACTGCTATGATTAAATCGGGAGATGCAGATGCAGTGAAGCTTTTTAATGACAACGCGAAGTTAGTGATGCCTGATCAGACCTTGAATGATGCTCAGATTAAATCCGTTATCGCATTCATCAACGAAAAAGAAAAAGAAGTTGCAGCAGCTCCTGTAGCGGCAAAACCGGTGTCTCCGAACGGAACTGAGGGGAAAGATAATACATCGCTAATTACCACACTCGGTTTTTCAGGATATATAATGATGTTATTAATCGGCTTGTTATTGATCGTTATCTGGGTGATGAGCATGTCTATTAGAAAGAGAGTAGCTGATTTAAAAGAAATTAATTAAACTATAAAAAACAAACAAAATGTTAACAACAACCGACATCGCATTATTTGCAGTTCTTGGAGTTTTAGTCCTTGCTATTTCCGTGATCGGGAAAGCAATTTACGTTCTCTACAAACATTCGGAAGCAAAGATCTGAGAGCAATTATTTTGATTGACCCTTAGGCAAATTCCGGTTTCTTGTATGAAGACCGTGCCAAATCTTTTTAACCACAGAGTTACACTGAGTTAATTTCACAGAGTTACACTGAGTTAATTACGAAGTGAAACTATCAGCCTACTTTCTCCACGGTGTGCATGCGAATCGTAGATTTCAATATTTATTATGTTATTTTATCTACTTCCATTTTCTTATGTGAAACTCTGTGAAAAACTCTGTGCAACTCTGTGGTTAAATTTTCTCCGCTGAATTAGTCAAATACTTTTCATCAATATCACATTTATTGAACACTAATTTTCTGAATATAGGATCCTGCGGAGGTAGTAACCTTCACAATGTAGATTCCTTTTGCCTGCGTCGTTAAATCAATCGATGTTTTATTTTCTCTTATTTCTCCGGTTCTGATCATTCTTCCAAAACAATCATATATATATATTTGGGAAGGGTGAAAAAGATTTTCATTCAAAGAGAGTTCAAAAACACCTGAACCGGTATTGTGAATCACAACATTCAATCCGGATAGTGAATTGTTATTCGGGACGGAAGTAACTGAAGAACATTCAAGCGCAATAAGTTGTGCACCGGTAACCCAACTTGCACCACTGCATCCTGTTAAATAAGCTGTTTTATTGCCCGTCGAACCGGCAGAACTCATAATTTCGTCAGATATTTCAAGATTTTCATTTCCCCATGGATGATTTCCCGTTGTGCCTACATCTACTCTTTCGGTTAATGAATTCTGAGGTACAATATTATTTAAACTGCTATTCACACTACAAAAAAATACGGCAACAAGTCTGGTGCAGGATGCAGTTGTCGTGACACTATCCGCAACAATGCTTGCACATAATTCCTGCGCTCCGTAATTACTGGAGGCATTAATTGTGGTGGCAGTACTTACACCTGAATAAGCGACAATTCCGCCCACATACAACTGATTGGTATTTCCTGTAAAAGTGTATGAAAGCGGTTCCGATGCGCCCGCAACTCTATAAAAGGTTGATAATTGAATAGAAGTATTTGCGGAACCGCAACCCGGACCGGTATTGCTGGTATTGGAAATCAGCGTCCATCCCGCAGGAGCAGTAACCGTGCTTCCTGAATTGCACCATCCATCGTGAATAGCAGCGATCATTACATCGTTTGGCATGACTCCAGTGGGTTTGGCAATGGTGACGTCGGTTGTGTTGCCGACTGCCTGTGAGGACGCGACATAAGTGCAGGTCGGGCATTGCGCAAAGGTTTTTAATACAATAAATGTGAATAAAACGAAGAGTAAGATGGGCTTTTTCATTGTTTTGCGATTGAGTTTAATGTTAACTGATGGCGAATATACAAAACATGTTTTAATAAATATTTTTACTTCCTGCATTGCTTAGTCTAGATTTTTACGAAATTGGCTCAAGTGAAGATAAATTATCTTCATACAACTATCTGAATATTTATTTTTCATCTGGAGAATCTTTTGACGATTTCTGCTATATATTTGTGTTTTCTAATCCCCTAAACTTACATATATGAAGACCCTCCCATCAGTCGTCAGTCGTCAGTCGTCAGTCGTCAGTCGTCAGTCGTCAGTCGTCAGTCGTCAGTCGTCAGTCGTCAGTCTCAGCCCAGCCTTCGCGCTTCGACAAGCTCAGCGACCGGAGGAAGGAAATTAACCTTTAGAAGGCGAATTCTGCCGATTATACTCTGGATGGGATTAACGATTAGTTCAATAAGCAGTTTTTCGCAAGGTCTCTCCCTTTCTGCAACAAAATCTTCTTATCCCGGTGGGTGGGAGATTTCGTGTCATGGCTTGAGCGATGGCTCCATAAACCTAAGCGTTTCGGGAGGTGCAACACCTTATACATTTTTATGGTCTAATTCGGCTACGACAGAAGATTTGAGCGGACTTAGTGCAGGTACTTACTCGGTCGTAGTTACCGATTCTTTGGGTGCAACAGATTCACTCTCTGTGCTGCTAAAGGAACCAAATCTTTTGGCTTCGTCTTTAAGTACCGGAAATCATAATGGTTATAGTTTATCCTGTCATAATGGTGCTGATGGATATGTTTCGAACACGGTTTCGGGCGGAACTCCTTCTTATTCCTACGCATGGTCGAATAGCAGCACCACGCAAGGTCTGGAAGGTATTCCTGCCGGAAATTATACCGTGACAATCACCGATGCCAATAATTGTTCGGTTTCGGCAAACATTTCCGTAACGCAGCCGAGTGCCATCTCATCGACACTCTCTAGTCCAACTAATTCTTACGGCTTCAACGTAAGTTGTGATGGAAAAGACGGCGCAATTAATTGTTCGGTTAGTGGCGGTGTACCCGGTTACACATTCGATTGGAGCAGCGGACAAATATCACAAAATATATCAGGACTAAAAGTAGGAACCTACTCTGTGAACATTGCAGATTCGAATGGGTGCGGTCGCATCGATACCATTACGCTTACCACACCTCCATTATTTACATCTGTAAAAGACAGTATCACAGTTTATCCAAATCATGAAAATGTGAGCTGTGACACCTGTAACGATGGTGTGATAACAGCCGTTCCGTTGAACGGCGCTACGCCTTACACTTATTTATGGGAAACCGGACAAACCACGCAGGGAATTACGGGTTGCATTCCGCAGACACCTTATTCTGTTGCAATAACAGATCATAATGGTTGTAAGAACGGATTAGACAAAGTTTATTTTTTACTTCCTAAGACTATATATTGGAAAACGAATGGCAACAGCGGTTCTCAAGCAGTACTTGGCACTTTAGACACCATCGATTTAAAAATAAAAACAAATGCTTTTGAACGGATTCGTGTAACGCAAGGCGGGAATGTTGGGATTGGTATAACTAATCCGACTGAAAAATTGGAGGTACTTGGGAATGTGAAAATTACGGGCGCCCTTACAGTTGATAGTATTGCAAACACATTAATGACTTTTACCAGCATCCGAACCGGGCGGATTATGGCTTTGCAAGGAGATTCAATAATTGCGATTGGCGACAGTTCCGTACACATCGGCCCTTACAATATATTCGTTCCCTCAAATTATGGTTCACGAGGGTTAGGAATCGGTTCTACATCTGTAGCCTTTGGTCAAAATTCGCTGGCAATCGGTGGTGAAAAAGCAAGGACAAATGCTGCCGGTGCAATAAGTATGGGTTCAATTGTCACTTCCACTGCTCAATCTGCGATTACCATTGGACGAGGTTATGGCACAGCAACTTTTCTGAATAATACAATTTCTAATTCATTAATGGTTGGCTTTAATAGTACAGTACCAACTTTATTTGTCGGACCATCACCGGGTACAACAGATGCAACCTCGGGCAAAGTCGGAATTGGAACTTCCTCTCCCTCTCAGAAATTGGAAGTTGCACATAATGATGATGTTGGTGGTATTGCACTCAATCGAATTGCAACAACGCCAAGACGCAGCGAAATACAATTTAATCAAAACGGAACACAGAAATGGGAGCTCGGAAATGATATCAGTAACGACGGACATCAGAATTTTTTTATATATGATAAAGAAAATGAGGTAACGAGATTTTATATTGATCCGCAAGGCAGAATAGGGATTGGTATGATTCCACCAACCTCGTGGAATGGTTCAATTTATTATAAATTATATGTTGCCGATGGTATTGCAACAAGAGATGTAAAAGTGACTTCTAATGCTTGGCCCGACTATGTTTTCGGGAAATCATATCAACTCACACCGATTGCACAATTTGACAGTGCCGTAAAAGCTATTGGTCATCTTCCTAATTTTCCTTCGGCAAATGAAGTGGAGAAAAATGGTGGTTTCGAACTGGGTGCGATGGATGTAAAGATTGTGAAACAACTCGAAGAGCAATCGCTTTATATTATCGATTTGCAAAAACAATTAGATGCACTGAAACTAGAAATTGCCAATCTTAAGAAAACAAAATAATGAGAAGGCGAATTATTTTGTGTGTGATTTTTTTAACCGCCTTAAATTGCTGTAATCTATTTTCGCAAGATGTTACATTGCATGGGCGACAATTTAAGGATGGAAATGGAAATGATTTTTATCCGGTTTGCATGAATTATTTGGTTGACATGGTTTGTACCCCTACTGAATGGAATAATCATGGTACGCCAGACCCTACAGGTTATTTCCCTGCACCCGGTGCCCAGTATGGTACCACTACCTATGCTCACTTTCATTCATCGACACAACAAGGTTGTTATGATGACTTATTGACAGATTTTTCTCATATAAAAGATATGGGTTTTAACTCTGTACACATTGCAGGATTAGCACCTCGAACAAATAGCGCAACATCTGCTCTTATGCCCACACCTGGTCTATATATATATAGAGATTGCACACCCAATGAATATAACTACGATTATCATCAATTAACTCCTCTACAGGTAGCAAATGACCCTTTCGTTAATATACTTTTTAGCTGTCTCGATGATGTAATTGTTGCAGCAAACTCAATTGGGTTAAAAGTTATTATCGATGGACAAACAAATGATCGGTTCGTTTTTCCAGGTGATTTTGATTTTTATTCTGAATATTTAACCGCATTAGCACAACATTTCCATTCGAGCAGCAATCAGGTTATCAAACAAACACTAATTGCATATATTATTACGGGCGAACCGTATTGGGGAGATAATGACGCGCAGAGAAAGAAATATGATGTTTGTGAAAGCACTCAAAAATTATATGATGCTTTGCATAATACTGACCCCGATCACTTAGTGGGAGCGGGAGGAATGAATGTTCAGGAATTATATCATTGGGATCCGGAAGTAATTAAAGCCGATTTCTATTTCCCTCATATATATCTTCAGTATCCCACTTATGAAGGTACTAATTTATGGCCACCAAACAACATTCCTGCGGCGATGGATAGATTATATGCTGCTTTGTATTGGATGAAGGATAACCTTACAAAGCCATATATGATTGGTGAAACAGGTTTTTCTGCAGATCCGAATTGCTCGAATTCTAGGCTGGATGGTGATGAGAGTCAACAAGTAACTTTTTTTCAGGATGTGCTTGCTGCAATAAGAAATAATGGTGGAAGTGGGGTAGCAATATGGCAATATAAAAATGTGTTTTGGGATAATCCTGCGGGTGGTTATCAGGATGATTTTGGTCTTTTGGAACACGGTGATGAATATGCAACAAGCCCGGGCTGGACAACACTCCAAAAACCCGCAGTAAATGTTTTCAGAAATTATCTCGATTGGCAGGGACATCCTCCCGCCCAGAT
>JAHEYM010000375.1 GCA_023251595.1 Bacteroidota bacterium | reverse complement strand
CATTGTGCTTCAACATCTTGGAGAATCCCTGAAATTTATGTTAATTTGCGTTCATCAAATGTTTAGAAGGAAAAATTAAACGCAAGAACGCTGAGGTATCGCAGAGAACGCAAAGAAAAACTTTCGAATCAGAACTTTGCGACCGTTGCGATTTACCTTTGCGGTCTTTGCGTTAAAAAAAGATTAATTGTCAATCGTTTTAATAAATATAGAATAAATACAACATGAAAAAAATAATCATATCCGGTATATTAATTTTATTTTCAATCAACTTCATTTTTGCGCAGAAAGCGAAGCGGGATATTGTTCTCGAAGATATCTGGAAATATAATACTTTCCGTGCATCCACAGTTTCTGAAATCCGTTCGATGAAAGACGGACTTCATTATACGGCTTTGGAAGCGGGCAGAACCGGTCAACTGATCGTAAGATACGAATACGCTACCGGTAAACCGGTCGATACGCTGGTCAACAGCAGTTCGTTAATTCCAAAAATTGATATCGGGGATTATGAGTTCTCTGATGATGAATCGGAAGTGCTGATGAGTACGGATGAAGAACAGATATATAGAAGATCTTCAAAAGCAAATTATTATATACTAAACAGAAAAAGTATCAGTGTGAACGAAGTGATTCCGGTTTCAAAAAACGGGAAACAACAATACGCTACTTTTTCACCCGATGGAAAATCAGTTTGTTTTATGAGAGAAAATAATCTCTTCGTAAAAAACATTTCTGATGGTTCGGAGAAAG
This sequence comes from Bacteroidota bacterium, assembly GCA_023251595.1. Lineage (GTDB taxonomy): Bacteria > Bacteroidota > Bacteroidia > AKYH767-A > JABDAW01 > JAHEYM01. The sequence continues at coordinate 3,344 of JAHEYM010000375.1, read as the reverse complement.
CAATCACCACAGATGGAAAATGGAATTTTGTGATCAACGGTGCCTGCGATTGGGTGTATGAAGAAGAGTTTGAATTTGCGAGGGCTTTTTACTGGAACAAAGATGGTAGCAAAATTGCGTTTTACCGTTTTGATGAAAGTAAAGTGAAAGAATATTCTTTTGTTGAATATGATTCTTTATATCCAACAAATTATACTTATAAATATCCGAAAGCAGGTGAAGCGAACTCGAAGGTCGAAATATATATATATGATCTGAAAACAGAGAAAACAAAGAAAGTAGATACGGGTACTGCGGAAGATCAGTATATTCCCCGCATCAAATGGACGCAGGATCCATCAACACTCTGTGTATTCCGTATGAACCGTCATCAGAATGAATTGGAACTGTTGCTGGCGAACGCTGAAACGGGTGGCACCACTCTGATGATGAAGGAGACGGATAAGTGTTTTATTGATATTGGTGATGACTTGACATTTCTAGAAGATAAAACGCATTTTATTTGGAGCAGCGATAGTGACGGATACCGTCATCTATATCTATATAATATGAATGGCAAGTTGGAGAATCAGATTACGAAAGGTAAATGGGATATCTCCGCTTTTTATGGTGTTGATGAAAAAAATCATACTTTATATTATCAATCTGCGGAAGTCTCCCCAATGGAACGGCATGTTTATTCAATCGGATTAGATGGAAAAAGCAAAAAATGTTTGACAAATAAAAAAGGTCAGGATCATGCTCAATTTAGCGGGAACTATAAATACTTCATTAATTTTCATTCGGATGCAAATACACCCGACTTCATCACACTAAATACTTCAACGGGAGAACAAGTGAGAGTATTGGAAGACAATGCTTCCCTCAAAGGTATTCTTGAAGGTATTAATCTGAGTCCAAAAGAATTCTTTTCGTTCAAAACCGACGACGGAGTAACATTAAATGGCTGGATGATTAAACCTCCTGATTTCAAGTCCGACAAAAAATATCCTGTATTTATGACAGTGTATGGTGGTCCAGGAGCGAATACTGTGAATGATTCATGGGGTGGGCGCGATTATTTCTGGCATCAGATGTTGGCTGAGAAAGGATATATAGTTGTATCGGTTGATAATCGTGGTACAGGATATCGTGGTGCGGAGTTTCGTAAATGTACATATAAGGAATTGGGCAAACTCGAAACGATCGATCAGATCGCAACTGCTATGTATTTAAAGCGACAGAAATATATTGATGGAGAAAGAATAGGTATCGAAGGTTGGAGCTATGGCGGGTATATGACTGCATTGTGTATGACCAAAGGGGCGGATTATTTTAAAGCGGGTATTTCCGTTGCACCTGTTACAAATTGGAGATTTTATGACTCTATATATACAGAGCGGTATTTAATTACGCCCCAGGAAAACAGCTCCGGATATGACGACAATTCGCCGATTAATTTTGCAGATAAACTTAAAGGAAAATATTTGCTTGTTCATGGGATGGCGGATGACAATGTGCATTTTCAGAATTCGGTTGAATTTGTCACAGCACTCGTGAAGGCTAATAAACAATTCGATTCTTTTTTCTATCCGGGGAAGAATCATGGTATCTACGGAGGCAATACACGTTTGCATCTGTATAATCTCATGACAGATTTTATTCTCAAGAATTTATAGAATCCCGCTATTCCGTTCCTAACTTGCTGCATTCCAGTATGATGAGGGCTGCTTAATCCGGCTTCTTCCAGCCAGCAGCGTCATTTTTGTTGATTATCCCCTGAAATCTTACATCTGTAAATGGAGGGCTTCAACTTGGCGAGTCAGTGGATTCACCGATAGTAATATTGCAATGTTATCTTTTCAATATAAATAATTAAAATGATAAGGATAATATAAAATAAATATCGGATGAAAAAAGAAGACTACAAATTTTGGAATATTGCTGCGGGATTTATTGTACTATTATCGCTCGTTGCAGTTCTTGGGTTTGCCAACAATGGTGAAGTTGTTATTACCAGAAATATGACACCAAATTCGGATGATGTGAATTCTTTTCGGGTAGATATAAAAATTATCAAAGGTGCTGCCAGCGGTTTTGGAATGATAAAAGAATATTTGCCCATCGGGATGAGGGCAACAGTAATAGAGACTGCAAATGCAAGATTTTCGTTTGAAGAACAAAAAGTTAAATTCGTATGGCTTGAAACTCCGGACGATCCATTTTTTACCGTTTCATATAAAGTTACTCCTGATATCAACATGACGGGAACACATACCATCACCGGCACATGGGGATATCTGCATGGTTTGGAATATTCGATGATGGCTCTGCCTGAGTGTACTGTCACATTAACAGGCGAAAAAAAATTGAAGGAGAAGAAATGGAATTTTTTTCCTTCAGCCTCAATAACTGTAGCTGTTGATGATGCGAAGGTATTGGTTACTGATGACAATCAAGCAATCGGTGAAATTTTTGTGACATCAGCTCCGAGAGAAGAATCAAAAACCGAAGAAGAAAACAAAACATCTGTATTGTCACCACCGATCGCAACAGGAATTAAAAAAGAAAATCTTTTCGGATTAAACGGAATGGTTATCGATAATGAAGTTATTTTAACATGGATGGTGAAAGGAGAGCTTGAGAAAGGAGAATATGATGTAGAAATTTCCTATGATAATAACTCATTTGTTTCGATCGGAAAGGTAAATACAGTCCCATCTCCTGCTGAGGTATATTATTCATGGAGATATCGAAATCCTACCGAAGGAACCACCTGGTTTAGGATTAGCAGACTCACGAATAAAGTTTCAACGTTGGTTTGTAGTCCCGTAAGCATGGATATTCATAATAATGTTGCAACCACAATTAATCATTCTAAATAGCATTATTTAATTATATTGTTTAATCTTAAAAAGGTACCGTATGGTTATACCACGAAGAAAGGAGGTGACGAAAAATACTTAGTCTGAATGATGAAATATTGCGCACTGCTTAGGTTGAAGAAAGGTTTTGGGGAAAACGAACGGAAGTAGTGCAGCAAATGAAGCCAATTTATGGCAACATTCAGAACTGGTAATGTAGGTGGGGATCTGCTTTATGCAGAGTGACCCGAAGCCCCGTAAGGCTTCAAACGGAAAAACGGGAACGGCTGAAAAGTTGATTCCCGTTTTTATTTATTTTTTTTCATGAATTTTGATTCAGATCCATCCATAAGACGTTTAATGTTCTTTGTGTGGGTCAGTATAATCAGGAGCGTCACAGATGCAGAAAAGATCCATAAAACAGGGTTATCTGACTTATATATAAAAATAATAATGAGTGGAAATGAAATTGCTGTGATCATGGAACTCAATGATACATAT
>JAHEYM010000374.1:1639-4103 GCA_023251595.1 Bacteroidota bacterium | reverse complement strand
AGTTTGTAACACGGTTGAATTCGGAAGTTTGGTAAGTACAAATCAGGGAAATTACTTTTTCTCCATCGGCATTGGAAAATCGAAGTGAACAACGAAACTTATTACGCAATTTCTCTTGCTTCACCCATTGGATTACTTTTGCAGGGGAAAATAGTTGGCGACAAGGCTCAATTTCAGGAAAAGGAATTCATTATTTCAGACATTGTCTAATTGAATGAAAATAATTCGGGTGAAGGGAATTTATTTTATCATTATCCTCGGATTTCTTTGCAGTTCCTGTGCGACACTCTTTAATACAGGGGTGAAGAAGATTACCATCGTTACTGATGGGAAAATTAAATCTGTCTCCATCGACAGTTCATTTAAATTAATCAGCGAACCAAATGCTTTTTATGTAGAGAGAAGTAAAAATCCGATCAAATTAAATTTGCAACTCGACAGCACGAAGAAAACAATTGTGCTAAAAGCAGGAAATTCTGTCGCCTGGTGGTCGAATCTCTACTTTAATTATGGTATCGGAATGTACATCGAAAAAGATCATCCGAAACGATATACTTATCCCGGCCGGATTTATCTGAGTGTAAAAGATACAAATATTATTCTGAGGAGGATTTTGCCGAAGGAGAAAGGCAGGGTGAACTGGCATCTTGCGATTCCTTATGTAAATTCTTTTTATGTTGAAACAGCGACCCGATATAGAAATTCCCGTGGTTTTTTCGGAATTGAATCGGGACTGGATTATTTCTATACAAATAAACTTTATCTTTCACTTTATGCCGGCGCCGCGATGGATTATCCTGTGCCCATTATCGCTCCTTACGATGAAAAGTTTGGATCAGAGCACCAATCTTCATACATACTTTATATAAATGCAAGGAATAATTATATTGCAGGAAGATTCGATCTGGGATATGGATTGAATTTTTCAAGAATGGATTGGGAAAGATCTTTTTATCACGATACACTTTATTTTCATCAAATAAAACGAACGCCCTGTCTCGGCTTGAGTTTATCCGGCTCATACCGAATTGGAAATTATTTTCAGGTTGGTCTGTTGTATCAACCGGACCTGCTTAGCTTTGGTCTAAAACCATACACCGATTATCAGCATTTTATTTCGTTTGAATTTATTTGGAAGATACCGGTCGGGAAGTGGTAGAATTTTTTTTTTTTATTGTTGTCGGATGATTAATCTAGCGATTGAGAGATAAGTATTACATTTGTGAATAGAATCGGGTATGAACTAATTGTCATTAAAATTTTATTGAAGCGCTGAACTCCTTCATTCACAAAAATAAAACGTCTAAAATGAAAACCAAAAACTTTCTAACTTTCTTACTACTTGTAATACCCAGTTATCTTTCAAGCATATTTGCCAATACGTACACCGTAACCAGCAACGTAGATGGCACTCCCAGCGATGGCGTGTCGCTTCGATGGGCGATCACACAAGCGGTTGCAAATCCCGGAGCTGATTCGATTAAGTTTAATATTCCCGGTATAGCTCCTCAGGTTATTACCATCGCTTCCGTTTTGCCGACCATTACAGGTGCAAATGCTGCCGGAACAATTATCGACGGTAGCTCTCAACCCGCAAATGGCTTTTCGGGAGTGAGTCCAAAGATTATTCTGAACTGTAATGCCGCCGTTTCCGTCGGACTCTCAATTCAAAGCGCAAACTGCGGAATCTTCGGAATGAATATTACGAGGTTTACAAATACCGGAATTCAAATCGGAACCGGCGGTGATCATTTCACAATCGGCGGTTCCGGGAAAGGGAATGTTATCAATGCAGGTAATAATTTCGGACAGGGTCTGTCGATCAACGGAGCATCAGACGGAATTATTCTGGGAAATAAAATCGGAACTGATACAACAGGTTATTTTTCAAGTTCGGTTTATACCGGAATTAATATCAGTGGTGCAACAACCCGTAATATTCTTATCGGCGGTTCTGGTATTGGAGAAGGAAATATTATCTCCGGACAAATGGGACCGAACAGCGAAAATATATATATATCGGGTTCAAAAAGTATTATCATAAAAGGAAACAAAATCGGAACGGATATCATGGGAAATAGCATCCATGCGACTACAAATGTCGGAATATATTTATTTGCAGGAGCTGATAGTTGTACGATTGGCGGTGCTTTGGCGGGTGAAGGAAATATTATTGCCTATAACGAAGATACAACGAGTACAGCAGGTGGAGGAATGGAGATTCAGAGTTCTTCGTACAATTTAATTAGCAGAAATCAGATTTATTGCAACGGTAATTGGGGTGGAATTGAAATGATTGCCGGTAACAGTAATTATGCAGCACCAAACATTACAAATGCATATATTAATATTGCGAACGGTACATCTTCTCCAAACGCAATCATTGAATTATTCTATAATCACAGCGGTTGCACACACACACCGATTGGTTGCAGTGGTCAAACTTATATTGCAACGGTTTCTG
>JAHEYM010000374.1:0-1629 GCA_023251595.1 Bacteroidota bacterium | reverse complement strand
ACAGCAACAGCGACCGATACGACCAATAACAATACCTCCTCTTTCGGGAATTGCATGACCGTATCGATGACCACCATTGCTGAAGAATTATTGCTGAATGAAAATTATTCTGTATATCCGAATCCTTTCAATAACAAAACAACGATAAATGTGAGCGATAATTTGGTGATCGCAGGTCTTGATTTTATTTTAAATGATGTGTTAGGTCGCGAAATTCGTGAGATAAAGATTACTTCACCCAAAACAGAACTCGAAAAAGGCAATCTGAAAAGCGGTATTTATTTCTATCAACTAAGATGCAGAGAGGGTGTTGTAGGTAAAGGGAAATTGGTGGTAGAGTGAAAATGATTTTGAATCTACCAGGAGCACTATGGAACAGTTTAAGTTCGGCAGAAAAGAAGGAACTATTACTATCGCATGAAGAAAGTTTTAATACCGACAATTTAATCAGCCATCAGCAGGTTAAAAAACAGCACGCAAAATGGCTAAAAAAATAATAACGAGGGATTCGGGGTTTTTTGCTATCGAAGCATAATCTTCTCTTTTACAGAGTTACAGACAAATCGATAATTCTTGAAAATATTTTTGATACCAGATCTGGTCCGAACCGGAAGAAGTATTAATGGGTCAACGGCAAAAGTTGGGGAGTACCCTATAGTTTTCAGCCAATCATTGACCAATTGTTTATAGTGATGCAGGTTGTTTCACTTGGAGATTTTCATTTACACAAAAGTATCAACATTCTAAAAAGTATACCGTCCGGAAGCATACATAGATCCCGCATTATCGCACAAACTGAATTGCGATTATTGGATTTTTACAGCGCGACATGCGGGATGACAAGCTTATCATCATCAGGGGCTGGAAGGGGACGCGCGCTCAACAGCATCTCTGTTCTCGAAGACACAAGCGCGCGTCCCCTTCCAGCCCACAACCAAAAAGATTGCGGCGTGGCAATGTCATCCCATCAAACGCGGTGCAAAATCCGGTGATCCAGTACTATCTGAATGCGTTTGAAGGGATCCGTGTATGCTTCCGGACGGCATTCACTTGATAAGATTGATCCTGATTAGAAATAGAGATTGCTTATTGAATCCAAATCACTCCCCAACTTTTAAAACTGAACTTGGAAATGCTATTCGCCTAATACCCCCACTCCCCAGAAAATAGATGTGACCCGATCAATCGTGGTAGAAATGATGTACATCAGAAATATTTACCGCCTCTCTGCATCCTCGTCCGACACCTAACGGTGTCGTGTACATAAAAATGGCTGCCTTTTTCTACCACTATCGCATCCTTAACAGGATGCCGTTTCTTTTGAACCTAAACTTTTGATTCTGCCCTCGGAATTCGCATTCACCGACTTCAACCCTCCCTCTGTCTCTCTCCCCAACTGAGAGGGAAGTCGAATTCCCTTCTTCCCGCCTCAGGCGAGAGAGAAGGGCTGGAGTTGAGGGAGAAGCAGGATTAATTATTTACTACTTTTTAGTAATCCGAAATCTTTATATTTGTAATTGAATTCCAATAAGTCAAACCCGGTTAATCTGAGTTTATGAAAACACTCTCCTTTATTTTCTTTATCACTTTTTGTTCGAATATGTTTTCTCAAAAAGTTGAGAAAATTGA
>JAHEYM010000039.1 GCA_023251595.1 Bacteroidota bacterium | reverse complement strand
TTGTACTTTTCCGGCGCTGGCATCACCGAGACCATCTTTCACCCGCACAAAAACGGTTGAGATAATGGAGAAGATGGTTCCGGAACCTGCGATGAGCATGGGGAGCAGCATTGGAGCTATTCCGCCCACTTCGTCTTTAGAAACGATTTCGCGACCGAGTACCATCGTTGCAAGCATTGTCGCGACATACGAACCAAAAAGATCGGCACCCATACCTGCAACATCGCCAACGTTATCGCCAACGTTATCGGCGATTGTAGCGGGATTACGCGGATCATCTTCAGGAATTCCTGCTTCAACTTTACCAACTAAATCGGCACCGACATCGGCAGCTTTTGTATAAATTCCCCCGCCAACACGGGCAAAGAGGGCAATACTTTCAGCACCGAGAGAGAAACCTGTGAGTACCTCTAATGTCGTTTCCATTTCGGCGCCGTTCATATCGGTACCCTTCACAAAAAGCATTTTGAAGATGATGAAAAGCGAGCCAAGACCGAGAACCGCGAGACCTGCAACGCCCATTCCCATTACCGAACCACCACCAAAAGAGACGGCTAATGCTTTCGATAAACTGGTGCGTGCCGCTTGAGCAGTACGGACATTTGCCTTGGTAGCGATTTTCATTCCGATGAAGCCGGCGGTGATTGAAAACAGCGCACCGGTAACGAAAGAAACAGCGATAAGCGGATGCGATTTTTCGCCTGTAATACCGAGATAAACCAGTAGTAATGCGGTGAATATGATGAAATAAGCGAGTATCTTGTACTCGGCTTTGAGGAAGGCGACAGCACCATCAGCGATGTATTTCGCGATGGTCTTCATTTTCTCGTCGCCGGCGTCTTGTTTGATGACCCAGCGCGATTTAAAGAAAGTGTAGATCAGAGCAACAACGCCGAATCCAGGTACAAGATAAATGAGATTCTCCATGTGAATATGAAAGTATTAGGGGCTAACACGCCTGTTTTAGAGGGGTGCAAAAATATAAAAACCTTAGCACTTGGCAAAATGGAACGCAGATGATAAGGATTGAGCTGATTTTCGCAAATTTTTAAGGGTAATCTAAAGAAAAGGTTTGCTCTCAGATAGCTCAGATTTACACAGATAAATGTGATCTGTGCGATCAGTGCGATCTGCGAGAAAAACTTTTGGCTGTTCGGCATTTTAGGGAAATCAATAAATAGAATAAAATTATTAATTTTGTCTGGGAGTACTATAAGCTGAACTGCTGAACAATGAAAACAAAAAAGAAACGCAGACGATTTACAATTGCTGATTTAAAAAAAGCAGCCATAAAAAGAGGAGGAAAATGTCTTTCCAAAATTTATCTTACACGTGAGACACCGGTTTTATGGGAATGTAAAAAGAAGCATCGATGGGAAGCCGGTTGGGGAAATGTGGATCGGGGTGGTGCCTGGTGCCCTGAATGTTCCGGGAAAAAGAAACACACCATCGAAGAAATGCAGGAAGCTGCAAAATTAAAAGGTGGAAAATGTTTGTCGAAGAAATATATTAATAATCACACAAAATTAAAATGGGAATGTGCGGAGGGACATCAATGGATGTCGCCTGGTTCGTCTGTTTATGCATCGGGCTATTGGTGCAGAAAATGTGCAGATCATCAAATTTCACTCAATCAGAAATATGATATAAAAGTGTTTCAAAAGATGGCCGAAAAAAAAGGCGGTCGATTGCTGACAAAAATATATGAGGCAGCAAGATCTCCGATGTTATGGCAATGTAAAAACGGACATAAATGGGAAGCAGCAGCAGATAGAATCCTGAACGGATATTGGTGCAGGGTTTGTGAAGGAAGAAACAGATTGGTCGATGGAAAAGTTGATATAAATATAATCCGCAAAACCATCGAAAAACGCAAAGGGAAATTGTTATCAACAAAATATATCAACAACAGAACCCCGATGTTGATCGAATGTGATAAAGGTCATAAGTGGAAAACAACTTCAGCAAATATTTTAAGTGGAACCTGGTGCAGAAAATGTTTTGACACAGCGGGGGGAAGGAAGAGGAAATAGGGACATGCGTTGGTATAAACAGACGAATTCAGATTATGGTTACTCAACAAAGTGCAATAGAAACTGCAAAGCAGTTTGTGAAAGAATGTAATTCGATCGGGTTAGATTTCCATAAGGTTTTCTTATTCGGTTCAATCGCCCGGAATCAGATACAAGAGTGGTCAGATATAGATTTATTGTTAGTCTCCGATCAGTTTTCTGAGAATGTATTTGAGAATCTGAAATTGTTTTCAAAAATAAATATTAAATATCCTATTATTGAGACTCATCCCTATCCCACAAATTATTATTTAAAAGGAGATGATTTTATTAATGAAGTAAAAGAGGATGGTATCGAGATTGGTTTAACTTCGTAACATACACGCTCACGATGAGTTTTTTGCATGAAATAATCAATTTTTTTTCCTATAAACACTATTATGTAAAAGAGCAACCCATCTACGGCTCAGACAGGCTGGGAGAATACAACTCCGGCAACGAAGTTTTTTGTGAATGTGAATATCATGAAATATTGGCAATTCCCGCCGGTCCATATTACACCCGCACCGTCGGCAACAAAAAATACGAACTCAAAGACCACCTCGGAGACGTGAGAGTGGTCATCTCAGATAGAAAATTTTCGACGATGGATGAGAACTCGAATCCGGTAAATTTTACCGCAGATATCCGTTCGTATTTTAATTATTATCCGTTCGGAATGGAGATGCCGGGAAGGACGTTTAATAATGACCAGTATCGATTTGGGTTCAATGGGCAAGAGCGTGACAATGAAGTTTCGGGAACAGGAAATATTAATACAGCTGAATATTGGGAATATGATACAAGACTCGGAAGAAGATGGGATTTAGATCCTAAATCCACCTTTGGACTTAGCGACTTTAGTGTTTTTGGGGATAATCCTATATTGAATATTGACCCTGATGGAGCCTATTTCTTTGGCCTTTTTGGTTCTACTTCAGAACAAAGACGAACAGCTAAGGACCTAGCAAGAGCCACTGGAGGGGAAGTTAAGAATATTACCAGTAAAAATATTAGCGTTGAATTTACATCTAATTCAGTCAGTTTTGAGGCATCACCCATAACCGGTTATACTATTCATATGGAATCACGCGCTTGCACTGTGCATTGTCTGCCGGGTGGAGGTCCTGATTTCGGAAATGAGGCAATTAATGGGGATTTTAAGGGGACGTATTACCGTAATCTTAAAATAGGTGAGTATGACATCTATACTGGATTACCACATGGAAGTGGCGCAGTCTTCGCACCTACAATTGATCCTATTGATGTTTTTGCAGGATGCATCGTTGGAATAGAGGCTTCGCTCGGAAGAGCGGCGTTGAAACAAACTGCAGAAGCAGTAGGATCCGAAATGACAACCGTTGGACGTTGGATGTCACCTAAAGAATATAATATGATGAAAGAGGGATCTTCCGTCTTAGAGGGTGGTGGAGGTCAAACATATGTGACACAAGGGGGTTCCAGCTTATATTCAGGGGCAAAAAGAGGTTCAGTCTATGCGGAATTCCAAGTGCCTAAAAATTGTTTATTAGGAGGAGGGAAAGAAGGATGGTTTAGACTACTTGGTCCTCACGCCGCAAAATCACAAAAACTTATGTTGCAAAAACAAGGAGGTTCATTATTACCACGATACCAGAATTTATCACCCATTATCCAAAAAAAATAAGTATCATGAATAATAATATTACTTGGTTCAAAGGTAGATTTACGAAAATACTTGAAGGATATAAAATTGATTATTCTTATTTTGAGAATGGTGATTTTGGCAATCTTGAGAGAGTTGAGATTGAAGGAAACGAAAAAATGGGCAATATTGACTTTTGGAGTTCGGGTTGGCTTAGTATCTATTTGGTAGACTCTGCTAAAAAAGACGAATTAATTAATATTCTTCTCGAACCAGAACAACAGGATGAGAAGGCAAAAGCATTTCAAGAATTATGGAACTTACTATCGTAGAAAGTTGTTATAATATTAATTCGTTTCTGTCATTAGGAGACTGGTATAAATATCGTAATTTTCTGAATCGAAGCAAACAAAAATAACTTTTTTTAGCTCATCTGTGTTTGTCAAATAGTCTAAAATAGTTTTAATCGCAATTTTTGCAGCTTGGACTTTGGGAAAACGATACTTTCCGGTGCTAATATTTGGAAAAGAAATTGACTGAATATGATTTTCCAGTGCTAAATTAAGGCAATTTTTATAGGTAAGAAGAAGGAGTTCTTTTTCGTGGCTTTTTCCGTTATTCCAAGATGGTCCGACCACATGAATAACAAATTTTGCCGGAAGATTACCGGCTTTTGTAATAACCGCTTCTCCAACTTTACACCCACCTACTTTGTTCCTAATATTTATGCATTCTTCAAGAATAGTTTTTCCTCCAGCTCTATGTATGGCACCGTCAACTCCACTACCACCGAGCAAGGAAGTATTAGCCGAATTTACAATCGCGTCTACCCGAGTTTTGGTAATATCTCCATGAACAATTTCAATCATATCAGATCACGTTAGAGTATATTGCATAGAATCTTCGCTCACTCTGCAAAAATAAACTATTTCTTTATAATTATAAATAATAATTCATAAAAACGCGGTAAAGGCATTGATTTGCGCTATAAAAATCATACTCTGGGCTGAGTTGGCAAAGCCTTTCGAAGCTCAGAGTATATTAGTTTTCCAAAGTTTACTTTTATGGCTAACCCAATTCTAAAAATTAGCCAAAATGACAGAACTGCAAACCGCTATTTCGGATTACTCTTTCCATTGCCGGCACGAGAGAAATCTTAGTGCAAAAACGTTAAAATTTTACGGAATCGATTTACGACAGTTCGATGACTTCCTCTTAGCGGGCGGTTATCAATGTCAGATTAAATTGATTGATAAAACCGCCTTGAAGAGATTTCTTGAAAGTCTCTCTGAGATGAAGCCGAAAACGATTAAGAGGAAGATGGCAACGATAAAGGCATTTTTCAATCATCTTGAATTTGAAGACAAGATTATTGTTAACCCGTTCCGGAAACTTAGGATAAAAATTAAAGAACCGCAAGTTTTACCCACCGTGATGACGAAGAAGGAAATCCGCAAAATTTTCGGAGCTGTTTATACCAATCGGAAGAAAAAGCAAAATAAATCCGAGTATTCGGATTTTGAATCAATTAGGAATATTGCGGTGATAGAATTACTGTTTTCAACCGGCATCAGAGTTTCAGAACTGTCATTCCTCAAAACAGAAAACATTGATCTGCAAGCAGGTTTCGTGAAGGTGAACGGGAAGGGAAGCAGGGAACGGGTAATTCATATCTGCCAACAAGAAACACTCTCCGTATTAAAAGAATATTCCCGATTAGTAAAGAGCCAATTCGCTGAAGCGGGAGGGTATTTCTTTATCAATAGGAACCGGCACCGGCTTTCTGATCAATCAATAAGAACAATAGTCCGAAAACTTGCTACTGCTGCCGGAATCAATAAACGAATTACCCCTCACATTTTTCGACATTCTCTGGCAACGCTCCTACTCGAAGAAGATGTTGATATCAGGTATATCCAACAAATCCTGGGTCACAGTACAATTATGACCACTCAGATATATGCCCATGTACACAGCCAAAAGCAACTGTCGATAATGAAAAATAAGCATCCAAGGAAGAATTGGAGGATGGTTCCGGAAAGGGAGGTGTCGGTGAATAAAGGATAACTAAAGATTATCCTTCAACCAAATCACTAAATGAAATCACTGTATCGTATATACGTAAACCGTATTATCCGAACTGCCAATCACGAGATTTAATTTCCCGTCTTTGTTGAAATCGATGACAGAAAATGACGTGGAGCCTTTCAGTGGAAATCCTTCGTAAATAGTGCCATCGGGATTAAACAGAGAAATCTGATTATTGAATTGAGTAACGACAGCGACTCTGTTTTGTTTACCGCTCCCACGAATAATTTCGGGTGCGACATGAACATCTTTATCGAAGTTATGTTTGAAAATTACGGAGGAATCTTTTTTCAACACGAGTAATTGTTCGTGATCCATAAATATATAGTCCTTCACCCCGTCTCCATCAATATCGGCAAATTTAAAATAATGATCATTGCTCAAATTTCTGACACGGGAGAATTTCACTCTTCCGTCTTCATATATAAAAACTAATCTCCCGGAAGTATCGGTTGTTACGAAATGAGGTCGGTCGCCCTCGGTGCTATCGAGATAAAATTCATTGTTTTCGGATATATAGATTTTCTCTTTTACCTCAGTTTTTTCTTTTCCTTTACGATCTAACAAAAGCACTTCGCCTTTTTTATCGGCGACGATAAGATATTCTGATCCGTTGAGTCTCAGATACTGAATCGGTCGCGTAATTTCTCCCATCGGTTTGCTCAGATTCCATCCACCTAAAGGTTTCCCGCTCGCCTGATAGCCGTATATAATATCATTCGAACAATTTACAAAAATTCTATATTCGCCGGTGCTGTCGTAGTCAAAAAGCTGAATACCGCCTGTTGCTGATGCCGGAAGTCGAATTGGATAATTAGCAACATTATTTCCATTCCGGTCGATCAGATATATAGATGAAGCTGTATTGAATAAATATTGCAGGCGTCCGTTTCGGTAAAGATCAATTTGAGAAATCTTTCCGAGCATCTTTTCCGGCAAACGTATTTTCCAACGAATGGCGCCGGAATTATCGATCATATAAAGTTTATTCGAATCGTCCTGTACCAGAATTTCATTTGTTTTCTCCATGCTGTTGAAGACCACCTGCGGTGTCATGGTTACAGATGTGTCGAGCTGTGTAGCCCAAAGAAGATTTACATCTTTGTTTTGTTTAACATTATAATGCAGGAAAGCATTGCTGTAGAAAAGTCCCTTGTCGGAACTGATCTGCATGGCGATGGCATCGAATTTATTATATATTTCAATATGATTTTCGATCGATTCCACCACATCAGGTGTAAGCATTCCTTTCAGTATCTCCCATGACCGAAGCAGGTTTACATATAAAATACCATTTGTTTTAGTGGAAAGATTTTCGCTCACATTCTTGAAATTAGGATCACTTCCCAATAATTTACCTGCGGTGAAATCATCAATAAAGCTGCGAAGCGATGATGCCTGATTCCCAATAACCACATAATTCTTTATCGTCGTATAGAATAATTTGTCGACGTTCGAGAAAACAGGTCCGAAGAGTTCGGGAATCGCACCGTCGATATTAATGAACCCGATGGAATAGCCTTTATAACTTTCTTCTTTAATCCGAACATTACCTTTTGCTGCAACGGCTTTGTTTATTTCGTCGAGAGAAGTTTTTGCCAGTTCGGGATTTGAAGCTTTAAAAATTGCGAATGTATTATTTCTGCAATTTTAACTATTCGATTCGGTAATTGCAAGAGCGAATTCATTTCCGATCCACGAAGTCATTTTTGTCGCAACATCCATTCCGAACTCCTCCTGCCATTGTTTTACTTTTAATTCAAACGATTTACGATATCCTTTTGTAGAAAGATAAGTTTTTAATTCTTTATAAAATGAAGGAAAATCGCTGACCGCACCATATAATAATATAGCGGTTCGTCGGGGAAGAATTTTCAATAATTCAGGTTCTTGCGGAAGTTGTTTTTGAAACGCGTGGAGAAAAATAGTGGTGTCGTTCGCATAGGTCAGACCATTTAAACTGAGTGTATTCTGGAGAACTTTGACATCGAACTCTGACCAGTTTGCAAAATTGGCAAGATCAGCAACGCCCTTATCCGTTTCATCTCCGGTAATCGTGGATAACAATCTGGGGAAAGCTTTGAAGTTTATATATAAATTCGCGTCTGTCACTTTTCCGGCGCTGTGATATACTTTCATGAAGTTATGATCATCCGTGAAAGGTCGGCCTATCTTGAGTTGCCGGATTGCATCTTCAACCAGAAAAGGCATGAAACTCGCGATCAGAACGCCTTTTGTTACAGCGAAAGCGAAAGTTCTGCCTGATTGTTTTTCAGGAAATTCGTGGATATCTATCCCGTCATATACGCGTTTACCCAACTGTACTTCCGAAGTGAGAAGTTTTTGAATTTGAGAAACAACAAAACTTTCCCTTTTCCCCCTCGGAAGTTGCATGATATACAAATATTCGAAATCAGACGTTCGGGTAACATGCGCTGAAATAAATAAGGGGTGATCTTCGAGAAAAGGTTTTAAATCGCTATTTGCAAAAAAAACGGAATCTATATAATTCGCGTTATTTGATATTTTTTTATATGATTCGAGTGATTGTAAATCCTGCCACATTTTATTTTCACGCAAATTATGCCAGGCAGTTTTTACACTTTTACATTCAATGATGAATGCGGCGTCGGGAGGGATGGCAGATATTGCTTCTGCCTGCGGCATCTTCAGGTCGCGATAATAAAAATATCCCGCGGTGAATGCTGCAATAATCAGCAGAACCACAACCGACGAAATAATAATTCTTTTCATTGAAGATTACGAACAACACACTTCCCCCAAGGAGTAAAAGTAAATGCATTTTGTGAGTGAAAAACAGTGTTTTCGTGATGTTATTTACAGTGAAATGTTAATAAGGATGTCGTGCAATTAAAGAATATTAGCTGAAAAGACGCAAAGGCGCGAAGAAAGAACAAAGGAGATTAAAATATTGTTTCCTGCTGAATGGGGAGTAATTGAAAACTTTTACGGTGATGTGAAGTTTCTCCATATTGCCGGATTGCGTCGCGATGGGCAAGGGTAGGGTAACCCTTATTTCTGTTCCATCCGTAATGTGGAAATTTGTGATGAAGATCGGTCATCAGTGCATCTCTGTACACTTTCGCAAGTATAGATGCGGCAGCGATGGAGTAATATTTTGAGTCACCTTTCACGATACATTGATGCGGAATACATTGATAGGTTTTAAAGCGATTTCCATCAATCAAAAGAAATTGAGGTTCAATTTTCATCGCTGCTATGGCACGGTGCATAGAAAGAAAAGAAGCATTCAGAATATTTATTTTATCTATTTCTATGTGACTAGCGGAACCAATTCCCCAGGCGATTGCCTCATTTTTAATTACTGAAAAACATTCATCCCGCATTTTCTCTGAGAGTTGTTTCGAGTCATTCAGAAAAGGATGATTGAAATTCTTTGGCAGAATAACAGAAGCTGCAACTACAGGCCCCGCCAAACACCCCCGCCCCGCTTCATCGCAACCGGCCTCGATTTTTTCTGCGTTATAGAAAGACTTCATTTTAGCTATGAACTATGAGCTATGAGTTCTTTTTGCAAGTCATTCTGGTTTAAACAAACATTAATAGCACCAACAAGAATAAAAATATTTTTTTCACTAAAATAGCTCATAGCTCATAGCTTTCATCGTGTGAACACAACTTTCCGCACAAACGTTTGCTCTCCGGCTCTCAGTGTAAGAAAATAAATTCCTGCCGATGATGGCGCGCTCAGTGTGATTTCGTGTCTTCCGGGTTCGAGTTTTTCATTCACAACCGTCTGAACTTTTCTTCCTGTCAGATCTGTCAATTCCATCAGAACATTTCTCGTATCCGGTAAAAAATAATTAATTTTCATTTCATCAGATGCAGGATTTGGAGCCACATCAAAATCAAATTCATTCATTTGCAAATCTGCAGTAGAATTTGCAGTCATAATATTTATATCATCTATATAGAAATTATTACTTCTGTTGCCGTTTGTGTAAACAAATTTCATCCTGAAATTATGACTTGTTCCATAAGGCGCAATATTAACGGTCCAGAATTTCCATTGCGAAGAGGTGGGTGTAAACGGAGAGGTCTGAGCATTTTGAGTAACCATATTAAAACTTGTACCACAGCCCAAAGCCATTCTTTGTGTCCAATATTTACCACAAGTTGTCGAGATCAATACTTTCAGACTTTCGGTACTCGTCGTTGAAGCGGTTTTCTGTTTATAAGCAGTTTGGAAAGTCAGAATCGGATTCGTGCATGTTGTGAGGTCAATTGAAGGTCCGACCAATTCATCAGTAGCAGCATCGCTATTTGAAGTCGCATTATTTATCTTAAGCGAAGCTGCACCTTCAATATGAGCGGTAGTAACTTTCGCGTATGTCGCACCCGCATCGGGATTAAAAATATACCAATCAACATTAGGGTAACTGCCACCTTCAAAACCTTCGTGATAAGGTGCAGTATATGCGGAAGCTCCTGAGCTCACATATATATATGTAGTTTTATTTAAAGTGTCTCCACCCGAAGCATTATAAACACGTAATGTAACTTGATAAACCCCCGCAGTCGGATAGGTCACCCATATAGAAGAATCTGTACCGGTTGAAGGCGTTCCACCAGGGAATGACCAGTCTCGTGTAGCTACATCCGCATTCCAGGAATAATCCGTGAATTTAATAGAATCGCCATAACAAATCATTTGTTTGTCAGCATAAAAGTCGGCTCTCGGAACACAGACCGAAGGGACGGATACATCGGTTCCGGTTGCAGTAAGGTTGGCCGCAGACCAATTGTTTGTACGGGCAGTGGTGAGGGTGTTATCCATCACATTTTTTTGACCCGCGGTGAATAGATTCTCGCAGCTTCCGTCAGAGTAGTCCATGTAATTTTGAAACATATCGCCATTCGGACCATTCGAACAAGTTACATGCGGATATACAGGGCACCAATAATTTTCTGATGCCTGATTGGGAGTATCGGCAACATAGTCAGTACCTGTACAAGCTCCGTTATCATCACCCCAAATGTGGAGAAGTCCGAACCAATGCCCGATTTCGTGTGTGGCTGTTCTTCCGAAGTACCCATTTCCATTCGCCGATCCTATACTTCCGACAAAATCTGCACGAAGAACCACCCCATCCGTATTCGCATTTCCGCCAAGCGGAGGAGGAAACTGTGCATAGCCCAAAACGATGCCGGTGCCTGTTGTTTCGATAGATTTCACGACCCAAATGTTGAGATATTTATCCATCGGCCAATCGCTGAGCGCTTTTACATTGTCTCTTGCATTATTTGTGAGTGATGAATAGATTCTTTCGATACCATCCGTACAATTTCCGTTCGGATCGAGTTGAGCCAATCTGAATTCTATATTACAGTCAGCAGCAACGGGCAAAAAAGCTGCTGGTGTGTTTGTGGCGTCTGCATTTAATCGTCTGTAATCTTCATTCAGAATCCTTACCTGATCGAGAATCTGTGCTTTGGAGATATTCTCAGCGCCACCTTCATGAATGACGTGAAACACCATCGGAATGATCCTGACACCCCCGCGATTATCATTATTATTGGCGAATCTTTGTGCGTTTTCCATGATCTGTCTTCTCTGATCAAGTATCTGCGGATCGTTATTAATTTTCTCGCGGAAAAGGACTTCGGTAAGGCAGGGTTGGGAATTCTGCGCCACAGCAAATTGCAGAAACAATGCGAAGAAAGAGGTAGTAATGTAGAAGTAAAGGTGTTTCATTATTGTCGGTTGTTTTTTTCGGGTGAAGTGTACCGTTTTGGCACAGCGGTAGCAAAGTTAAGGAATTGTTTTGAGAAAGACGATTCATGAATCGCCCCTACGGTTTCGCGGCGTATTTCCGCCATTTGTAGATGACAGAATGAAAATCATTTGGTAATCCTGCTTCGAAAACGATTTTTTGTTTTGTCGTCGGACTTACAAATCCTACCAATCTTGCATGTAATGCCTGACGTGGCATCAGCTTAAAACAATTGTCAACAAATTGACGATATTTTGAAAACGTTGTGCCCCTTAAAATTTTATCACCACCATAGGTTTCATCATTAAAAAGCGGGTGACCTAAATATTTCATGTGCGCACGAATCTGATGTGTTCTGCCCGTTTCCAATC
Organism: Bacteroidota bacterium; assembly: GCA_023251595.1. Classification (GTDB taxonomy): domain Bacteria; phylum Bacteroidota; class Bacteroidia; order AKYH767-A; family JABDAW01; genus JAHEYM01. Next base: position 2,943 of record JAHEYM010000039.1, on the reverse strand, counting down.
TGCATTCGATGAGTGTTACGTATCCGAATCTTTCTATCACCTTAAAATGTGTAATCGCATTTTTTGCATTTGGGTTTGAAGCATCGGCACTCATGATTCTGCGATCACGAATATCGCGACCAATTGGCACATCTACTGTTCCCTCATCTTCAACAAAATCGCCCCACACCAGTGCATAATATGCGCGATCAATCGTGTGTTCAAAAAATTCTTTTGCCAGCATCGCCATCGCGAGATCGGTTTTTGCGACGACTAAAAGTCCCGAAGTATTTTTATCTATACGGTGAACAAGTCCCGGGCGCAGCGGATTGCCATCGGGCGCGGGAATACCGCGAAGATGCCATGCCAACGCGTGAACCAGCGTACCTGTATAGTTAGCAAAACCGGGATGAACAACCATTCCCGGATTTTTATTTACAACAATTATATTGGCATCTTCAAATACAATATTGATGGGAATATCTTCGGGAATAATTTCGGTGAGACGTGGCGGATGTGCTAAAACAATCGAAACAACATCGGCGGGTTTAATCTTATAACTCGATTTAACCGCCTTGCCATTTACTAATATACAACCGGCTTCTGCTGCACTCTGAATCTTACTTCTCGTTGCATTTGCAACGTGCATCATCAACCATTTGTCGATGCGTAATAGTCCTTGTCCTTTGTCGGCTACAAAATGATGATGCTCAAAAAGTTCCTGTTCTTCTGATTCTGCTATTAACTCGGGTTCGTCCATTTTGCTGCGAAGGCGCGAAGGCGCTAAGTTTTAATGCGACAATTTTCGCAGATAAATATTATGTTATTTCTTCACCATCTTTTTCTGCAATGTTTCGCCTGTAAGTGGATTAATCATTTTCACGAAATACAAACCTGGCGAGAGGGCAGAGACTATGAGAGGAGAGGTGCCAAAGTCTTGTTCAAAAACCTTTCTTCCCATCACATCATATATATAGATATTATAATCGGAAATTTGCTTGTTGTTTCCGGGATTTAAATACAATTCATTTCCGGTGGGCACTGGAAATATAGATAGTGAAACAGAAGGAGAAAGAGGGTTTTCTTTCACCCCAAGAACATCCACAACCGAATCGCCGAACATAGGTCGTATCATCACTGTACCATAAATCAGAGATTGATTCCATGTACCCAAAGTGTTATACCATAAATGCGATTGGTTTGCATTTGTGTTACTATCCAATCCGAGATTAAGAATTTCGTTCGTGTGCTGAATCCAACCAATATAAAATGTGCCGGTCGGAATATATTGTGCGGTATCAAACGCATAATAATGAAATCCATTTATCAGACTATCATCATAGCTGGGTTGAGGATGTAAATCGATTTGCTGATACTGCATTACTTCAGGAGAGAGAGTTTTCCAAACGCAGAGATTAAATAATTGCAAACCGACGGCACTCACTTCCTGATTAAAATGTATATATACACCACGCAATGTATCAGATTTAGTAGTGCTGAACTGCATCGCGAGTTTTGCGCCGATGGCATTTAATCCGTAGCCCTGTTCAGCCGTTCCGTCATCGTAGGCGTAATAATTATAAAATTTCTGAATATGAACTGCCGTATCATTATTGTTGTCCTTATCACCATTAATTTTATTTATATAATTAACGATTTTGAATTGTCCGCTGTTATTCGAGTAGGAAGGTTGGAAGCTGAAATAATCATTTCCCGAGTGAACGGTTCCATTCAATGAAATAAATGCATTTGCAGTAAAATCTGTCGAAACTGTATTTTGCGGATAGGAATATATAATATTATCATAATTATCGAGAACCCGTAATTTATACTGGATACTACCATGATCTACATCATCCAGATTATGAATTTGTACTGAGATCGCATCCTGCATTTCAGCCATAGAATCCTGAATAAAATGAGTCCACGGCATCTGTGTGTAATCTTTTAAAATAGAACTGGCGGGCTGAGTGAAAGCCATGTCAAGAATCGTTGTATCATTATATGTACGATAGCGATCGAGACGAACATAATCTATATGCCAATTATCAACATTTCCATAGCCCGATACATAATTTTTAAAACGGAACTGAAATCCCGAACCTAAAAAAAGCGAATCGGTGATGTGAATCATTACACATTTGAATTTAACATCATCGCTGTCGACCGCGGCACCGCCATCAATTCCCCATTGCCATATCCATTGATTCAAATTAACCGGATCGTGAAATTCGAGAACAAGAGAATCTCCGACATCGGGCAGGTTTCCTCTCCCTGTCCGTTGATAAAAGAAACTCAGATATATAGATGTATCGTTTAAATAATCTAATTTAATCGGTCGTGAAGTGAGGTGATCGCCAACATAACCTGAAGATGTATTAGCATAAGGCTCACCCCATCGGTCAATGCCATCGAAAGTTGCAACACCGAGAGTTATCGGGTTAAATCCGTAATCCGTATTAATATAGACACTGGAATCAAGCCACAAATTATGATCGGGGTACACTTCACCCGAAAGAGAAAAATCGTCAAGAAACGGTAAATTCTGTAGCGTATCGATTCGATGACGGGCATTGGCATCGCCACTTGTCGGATGAGTAGCGAGATAATGCTGAATGGTCGTGTTGAAGAAGGTTGGTAGAATAACCTCCTGTGCCTGAGATTGAACCGTGCAGAACGACAGTATTACTAATAAAATGCTGAGAATAAGGGTTTTAATTTTCTTCATTTCGGTTGAAAACGTAGAATTACTGAGGTCAAAGTTACTACAAATCCGCAAATACGGACGAACGGACTCATAACTCCAATTCCGGGTTTTTATTATTCTTTCAGTTTAGGAAGTTTTTTGCGATCGTAAGTAACGAATAAATCGATCGACTCACCTTGCGAAATTGTTGCGCCGGGACTGTATTCCGGCTTCTGTTTCCAAACGAAAACGTCTCCGCTATCGGCTATGCTTTTATC
>JAHEYM010000373.1 GCA_023251595.1 Bacteroidota bacterium | reverse complement strand
AGAATAAATTGTAACGAATGTTCAATTTTATTCTTGGTTTTCTGAATCTTGGTGGATCCGAGGTTTTCTTTATCGTGGTGATAATTCTGTTGCTTTTTGGTTCCAAAAGCATTCCTGATCTCGCGCGCGGACTCGGCAAAGGCGTGCGCGAGTTCAAGGATGCGACGAACGGTTTGAAACAGGAGTTTGAACGAACAATGAATGAAGAACCACCAAAACCTGCTGCATCAACCGCTACGACAACAACACCTGGGACAGTTACCACAAGTACGACACCTGTTGAGGTACCAACTGAACAACCTCCGGTTTCTTCGACTGAGAACAAGCCAATCGTTGAGACTCCAAAACCTGAGGAACCAAAGATTTAGTTTTGTCAACTTCTCACCATTCTGCAAAACACACCCCTAACCCCTCTCGAGAGGGGAATTTTTCTACCCTTCAACTCTTCAACTCTTCAACTCTTCAACTCATCAACCTATCAACCCATCAACCCATCAACTCTTCTAAGTGAACAACAGCGAGCTCATTTCTTTTTCAGTATTTATTTTGCTGGTGGTCTTTATGCTCGCTCTCGATCTTGGTATTTTCAATAAAACAGATCATGTGGTTTCTCCCGCTCAGGCAACAAAATGGACGTTGATATGGGTTGGATTAGCACTTCTTTTTGCATTCGTAATATATAATTTTGGTGAAAATATTCATGGAATAAATTCAGTTGCGCAGGTAAAAGAAGTCACTTCTAAATACGGGCAGCCAACACCGATCGATACAACAGATGCCGGTGCATTACACAGTTACAGAAAACAACTCACGCTCGAATTTCTGACCGGTTATCTGGTTGAAGAATCACTCTCTATTGATAATCTTTTTATTATATTATTGATTTTTACCGCTTTTAGTGTTCATCGGAAATTATATCACCGGGTTTTATTCTGGGGAATTTTAGGTGCGGTTATCTTCCGCTGTATTTTTATTTTTCTTGGCGCATTTCTGTTGAGTCAGTTTGCATGGGTGATGTACATTTTCGCGGGATTCCTTGTGTTTACGGGTGTTCGCATGTTTATTAATCGGAATAAACCGGAGGAAATCGATACCAAATCACATCCTGTTGTGAAATTCTGTTCGCGTTATTTCAGAGTCACCAAAGAGTTTGAAGGAAATAAATTCTCTGTGAAAAGAAATGGTAAGAAATTTATCACTCCCTTATTAATCGTTTTATTGTTGATCGAATTTTCTGATGTCCTTTTCGCGGTCGATAGTATTCCCGCAATTTTTGCAGTAACCAAAGATCCATATATTGTATTTTTCTCCAATATATTTGCGATTCTCGGACTGCGATCTTTATTCTTTTTAGTCGCGGAACTTATTCACAAATTTCACTTTTTCAAACATGGTCTCTCAGTATTATTAGTTTTTATCGGGGTGAAAATGATTCTGGAAGACAAGTTGAAAGAGATCGGATTTAATATCACACATTCGCTTTTAGTGATTGTATTTGTGATTTTATCGAGTATTGCTTTGAGTTTGGTTTTTCCGGAGAAGAAGGCTGAGAATCGCTAGAGTATCAAGGTCACACCCCTGCCCCTCTCGAGAGGGGAATCAGTCAATAACTAGTATTTCACTTGATTTCTATTTTGGTTAATAAATTGATTTTTTATCAATGGCTTTCCAATAAAATAGTCCAAATTAACTTTAACCCATAACTCTATTCCCCTCTGGAGAGGGGCAAGGGGTGTGTGCAGAATGGTCTGATTTAGAAACGAATTTCGAGAAAAGAGAACGTCATTTTATCCTATAAACAATCTCTATGCCTGCTTTCAGAAACGACAATTTGGTTATTGAAGTAATATTGGGACCTGGAATTTGATTTGCACAAAGCAGAATTAATAGAATATGTATTTGTACCTTGAAGTGAATACTATCTTCTCTTTTTCGGTTCCATCATAAGAAGTAATCTTTAGGTATTTTTCCAAATGATTATATTCATTATATGTATATTGTATAGTCACTTCTTGACCAGTCGTTTTGTCCGAAAAATCTTCTTGCTTTAGACGACCGTTACTGTAATATGAATAATTAGTTTTTGACTGAAGTCGCCCATCGTAATACTTAATTAAACAGGTCATTAAATTTTTATCGTTATATTCGTAATGGTAGATGTCAATTGGTTGTTTTTGCATCAGTTCCCAATTATAGTAAGTACGAACAAATTGAATTCGGTTGCCTTTCTTCGAATCGTCAAAAACAGATTTGTTTGAATAAGTATAAAATAATTCAGATGAAGTTGAGTCCAGACTGTTTTTATTAGAGTAGGTCAATTGGTCGTCCGAATTATATTTCATTACTGAGATAGATTCGCTCTCTTTTCGAGTCTGGTGATGAATGATTCGAATCGAATTTCCTCTCTTATCAAAGAAATATTCATTTTTTAGTGTGGGGGTTTTCTTTTCAATCTTTATTACTATTTCATTATTGAGAATATCATTAAGAGAGTGGATTTCTTTGATTTGTTGAAAGGGATTTTTATTTACCGAAGTAAGAGGTCCCTCTTCAAGAATTTCATATTCTTTGAGGCTATTGGAAATAGAATCAATTTTGTAGGATGTAAAAGTGAATCCGATATTTGAATGGAAATAATAAGATTTGATTATCTCCCTGTCCCTGTTAATTAATTTACCGGAAATTATTGTAATGTATTTTCCTGGCAAATTATCGCGAACATATTGCTTAGCATAAGAAAATATTTCAACAGAGTTGGAATCATATTCCCGAATACCAACTATATCATTACTGTCATTATATTCGATTAAAAAGTGAAGAGGGTGCTTATTGGGTTCTAAATTGATCGGATTATTTTCTTCTGAGATGATGATATCTAAGGTATCCGTCGCTTTTAAATATTTACATGTAGTTTTATCTTCCTTCCTCTTTTCCCTCACTTTATTCGGAAGGGTGGAACACGTGGAGAGTGAAAGAAAAGCAATGAAAAGAAATAAATATTTTAAGAACATTTTACGGTTTTCATGCTCATAACCCTTCCTCCCTTCCCCTTTTGGGGAAGGGCTGGGGATGGGGTCAAGACTTTCCAGTTTTAGCAAACTCTTACTTAGAGTCAAATATCTCCCTAAACCCTTTCGCTTCAAATTTGTTTTTTTCTATGCCTTCAAACATTTTAAGGATATTCCCATTCCACAAACAGAAAACGCCCGGCGTATTGCCTCCCGGACCAAACAAATTCCAGAACTCCGGAATCTTCAGGACCTGATTAGGGAAGGTGCATTGTGCCTCCTTAAAGAAATCGGGAATCTGATATGCTTCCTCGTCCATAAATAAAATATATACCTCAGGTAAATTACCGGCTTTTGAGAGTTCACAAATTGCTTTCGCAGTCGCACGGCAATGATCACAGCCCGGGGCAAAGAGACAAACAATTTTTTTCCCTTCATCAAGATTCACTTTCTTGTTTCCGAAAGCTGTATATGGTGCAAATTTGGATACCACTTTTTTCGGTGCATTTTCAACCAACACGGGTGGTGCAGCAACAGTGTCTTTCTGAACTTCCGATTTGTTTGTTGTATCGATCACCACGGTGATGGAATCAGGCTTTTTAACTTCAACCGAATCTTTTTCAACGACAACGGGTACAGGTTTATCGGTTTTAGCGCAGGGACAAAATGGAAAGGCTATAAACATAAATAAACCGGCGAAAAAATACATAGTCAGAAGATATATAAAATTATTTTTACCTCTCTCTTTTTCTTTAACATTTCTATATAGATATATGAGAAGTCCGATGGTGATAATATTTTTGATGAATGCCTCGAGTGGGGTCATCGGAATTAATTGTCCGAAGCAGCCGCAATTGCCGCTCATAGCACCATGCTGATACATCTGCATCGATAAGTGAATACAGAAGGCTACCAGTAACAAAATGGTTGCAGGAATGATGATTCTTTTCAGAAAATGCCGTTGAAGAATACCGATTCCGATAGCAATTTCAGCGGCGATGATTAAACGGGCGAGATAAGGTACAAAACACCAGGAAGCGATTCCGAGATCAACTAATTGCTTCTCAAAACTCCAGATTGGAAACATCTTGGCAACCGCCGAAAGCATGAATAGGATGAAAATGATGA
>JAHEYM010000372.1 GCA_023251595.1 Bacteroidota bacterium | reverse complement strand
TTTTCCCAATTACGTTTCACTTCCTCATCATCTGCAACTTTAACTTCACCATAAACATGAGGATGACGATGAATAAGTTTCTCGCATTGAGCATTCAAAACATCTGCAATATCAAACAACTTATTCTCATCTGCTATTTTCGAATAAAAAACAATATGCAATAGAATGTCGCCAAGTTCTTTTTTAATTTCATCATAATCCTTCTCTAAAATCGCGTCGGTAAGTTCATAAGTCTCCTCAATCGTGAGATGACGCAAAGTTTCCATGGTCTGTTTCTTGTCCCACGGACATTTCTCACGAAGATCATCCATGATTTTCACTAACCGCATAAAGGCCTGTGCCTTCAAGCTCTCTTTCTCTTTCTCTTTCTCTTTCTCTTCCTGTTTCTCAGTATTTATCATGTTACAAACTTAAAAATAAGTAATCAAGTGAAACACAGTCAGCGGGATTAAATATTTTTGCATCTTCACATCCTCAACAGAAACCCATTCAAAAAACTCCTTTGGTGAAACTCCGGTCTCTCGTTTATTTACTTTTTACTACACTTATATTTACCGGCAGTTTCCATAATTGTATAGCGCAAACCGACAGTTTAAAATCCAAACGACACACGCAGGACTCACTTAGCCGTTGGGGTTTACCACTTCACCGATCAATTCCACTACCTCCGAATTCATTCACACATATTGGCATATACGGTCATCACGGTTTCCTCGTCGCGCATCGAAGTTTTATGAATCATTTGGTGAAAGGTCATTCGTATGGTTATGAGATTTTTGCAGCTAAACAGACCACTGGCGATGCCGAATGGCAGAAACTTTACCGCTATCCCTTGATGGGTCTGAGTCTCATACATCTTTATCTTGGGAATCCCGAACAATTGGGAAATGGAACAGGATTGTATGCATGGATCAGTCTACCGCTCGCTCGAACACCTCATTTCATGACCGGTTTGCGTCTTGGCACAGGTGTGGGATATCTCACGAAAAAGTTCGATCGGGTCGATAATTTTAAGAATTCAGCTATTGGTTCAAATGTAAACGAAATGATTGTTTTTGGAGGTGAAGTCCGGTTCAGAATCTCCAACAGATTGCTTTTCGATACCTATATCGGACTAACGCATTTCTCAAATGGAGCATACAGTACGCCTAATCTCGGACTCAATATCGCTACGATTCATGGGGGATTATCATATATTTTTACTCCGCCGGAACCTGTATTAAATAAACGATATCATCCTGATGTGAAAGCTTCTAAAAAGATGGAATATCAGGCGGTGATTGCTGCGGGAAGAAGAGAGACCATTCCCCCCGGTGGCGATCGGTACTGGGCTTTCAAAGTTTCCGGAGGGATGTTAAAACCACTCGGTTATAAAAGCAGAATCGGTGTTGGAGCAGATTATTTTTATGATCGTTCCCTTCATGCCAGAATTATTTCCGATACGACAAATGACGTTACAAGAACCGCGGCACGTATAGGTTTGTATGTTTCTCATGAACTTGTGCTTGGCAAACTCAGAATAGTTTTCGACACGGGTTTCTATATACTTGATGAGTTTAAAAAGGATGGTCCGGTTTACAGTCGTGTTGGTTGGAAATATACGATATATAAAAATCTGATGTTTAATTCCACCCTGAAAACTCATTTCTTTAAAGCCGATTTTTTCGAATTCGGATTAGCGATGAAACTGCGTTGAGTTATGAGTTATGAGTTGTCAGTTGTCAGTGTAGAGGGACAATAGTTTTTATATAAATCCGTTCCCAAGGGTCAAATTTTTCAACAATGAAGAATATAACGGTCATTACCATACTCGGGCGATAATTATCAACCAGCCTACCACTACACATTCGTCATTGCAGGGTCAGAAGCCGGTTTTGCGTTCAGTGGCGGTTTAAGATTTGGTATTGGTTTTTAATAGAATTATATTTACACCAGAATAATTAAACCTATCAACCTATCAACCTATCAACCTATCAACCTATCAACCTATCAACCAAACAAAACCATGAAAAGAATCCTCCTTCCGCTCATCATTACCATGTTCTGCTTCATGAACGTTTCAGCACAGGACACACTCTTCAAGCGTAACGGTCAGATCATCGTTGCCAAAGTGGTTGAAGTGTCGCCAGATCTGGTGAAATACACCTTCCCTGACAAAAAGGATTCGTTGGTAATCGGCATGGATAGAGATGACCTCAAAAAGATTGTTTTCGCCAGCGGAATGGTACAGTGGATCGTGCCTGAACTTACCAATCCCGAAAATTATACCGATCAAAAGAAAAAAGACCTGAAATTCGATTTCCTTTCACCAATTCTTAACCATTTAACACTCACTTATGAGAAAAGTGTAAAACCCGGGCTAAGTTGGGAATCAAGTATGACCTGGGTCGGACCCGGATTTTCTAAAGACCTTGAAAAAGCCGGTGGTATTATTATCGGCGCCGGGGTGAAGTTTATTAAAACCCCCGATTATTACCAACGCGGCATGCGATATTCTCACATCCTGAAAGGGAGCTACTTAAGATTGCAGGGATATCTTGGTTATTACGAAGAATCATGGGGAAATAATACGCCATGGATATACAATTCAAACATTGTTAATCAATATACAGTTTTTGCAATTCATACTCAATTCGGGCGGCAATGGGTAGTAAATGATAGTTTCCTCTTCGACATTTTTGCAGGTCTTGGTTACGGTATCGTAAGTCACACCTCTAATTCACCATATAACTACGATAGCAATAATGATCTCGGATATCATTACACTTTCGTAGGAATTGGTCTCGGTCCTCTATCGATTAGCGGTGGATTAAGGATCGGATTTTTATTCTGATGCACCATATCTCCATCTTCAATATCAATGTGATTTATAATTATATAATCTTCTCATGAAAACTAAAATCTCTTTCACGCTTTTATTTCTTTTATCCTGTTTATATAATCTTTCTGCGCAGGACACGCTCTTCAAACGCAATGGCAAATTTATCGTCGCAAAAGTGATTGAAGTGTCGCCGGATATCGTTAAATATACTTTCCCCGAAAAGAAAGATTCATTGGTAATTGGTATTGATAAAGACGATCTGAAAAAAATTGTTTTTGCCAGCGGAATGGTACAATGGATTGTTCCCGATCTTACCAATCCTGAACATTATACCGATCAGAAGAAGAATGATTTGAAATTAGATTTTCTCGCGCCGGTTTTGAATCATCTCACCTTTACGTATGAGAAAAGTGTAAAACCGGGAAGCAGTTGGGAAACGAGTATTACTTGTGTTGGTCCCGGCTTTGAAGATACCTGGAATCATGCAGGTGGTATTATTTTAGGCGGAGGAATGAAGTTTATTAAAACCCCCGATTATTACCAACCCGGAATGCGATATTCGCATATATTAAAAGGGAGTTATATTAGATTACAGGGTTATCTGGGTTATTACGAAGAATCCCGTTTAGCTTATCAGTACTCAAATTATTATCCGTACACTTCAACCTCCACAAAAGTAGTGGATAAATATACAGTTGGTGCGTTGCAGGTACAGTTCGGGAGACAATGGGTTCTCGGCGACCATTTAGTGTTTGATCTGTTTAGCGGAGTAGGTTACGGTTTTGCAAGCGTTGTTACGAGTCCCTCAGTAAGTACGCCTTACTATGATTTCTACACCAAAACGTATCACTACACTTTTCAAAAAATATCAACCACTCCGTTGTCATTGAGCGGCGGACTTAGATTAGGATTTTTGTTTTAATGAATATATTTTCTTCAATAAGATACAAATAGAACTAAAAGCATAAATCTATTCCCCTCTCGAGAGGGGACAAAAATGCTGTTTCCCACTCGACACTTAACATATTTTTCTACAATCATCTTTGCGTTATTGAGCTGTAAATAATTCATTCCGGTTTTATCGATCTTCCTGTCTTCCTCGCTGGGACACCTACGAAAAATTAAATAATTTAAACAGCCTGGTATGGCACTCATTTTTGATAAATAACTTTGTGTGTTTCGTGTTTGATGAGGTTTGCCTCACGCCTCAAACCTTATTACCTTAGTAACATTGGAATCGTGCTAAAAACTCAAACCTTATTACCTTATTTGAATTGGGATAAAACACCATTTAAAACCGCAGATATACCAATTGT
>JAHEYM010000371.1 GCA_023251595.1 Bacteroidota bacterium | reverse complement strand
CATGCTTCCATGAGGATTAGTGATATCCCCATCGATTGAATTTCCAAATCCGGTAACAAGAAATCCTCCATCAGAACAATTAATTATATTCTCTGCTCTGTCACTTCCGGTTCCTCCCAATGATTTCTCCCATGTAAGATTACCGCCATCGTCGAGGCGTACAACCCAGTAATCATAACCACCATGATTTCCGGTAATGTCTCCATCAACAGAATTTGAAAGACCGGTTATGACAATGCCCCCATCGGACTCAACAACACATGACTGACCATAATCATCGCCACTTCCACCAAGACATTTTGTCCATAATAAATTTCCTGCTGAATCGAGTTTTACCACAAGATAATCGACACCTCCGTGATTTCCGTGTATGTCGAAATCGTTGGAGGAAGTTTCACCCGCTACTACAAAGCCACCATCGGATGTTTGCTGCATTGCATAAGCGACGTCCGGACCCGAACCACCAACTGTTTTCTGCCATATAAGATTACCGACAGAATCTATTCTTACCACCCAAAAATCGTCGTCTCCATAAGCAACAGTTACATCACCATCTACTGAGTTTCCATGACCCGCAACAAGATAACCGCCCCCTGAAACAGGAATAATATTATGCGCGTCTTCATCGCCGGTTCCGCCATACGAGTGCTGCCAAACGATGTTAGCAGTTGAATCGAGTTCAACCACCCAAAAATCGACTCCGCCAAAATTTACGGTCAGGTCTCCATCACCCGAAGCAGTACCTCCGGTGAGGATATAATGATGATTCATCAGTTGATGAATCGCGATGAAGTGGTCGCCGTCATCGAGCGAACCTCCGAGCGTTTTCTGCCATTGAAGATTCCCTGTTGAGTCAAACTTCGTGATCCAGAAATCAGCGCCACCATGGTTTCCGGTTACATCCCCATCGATCGAATAGGTGTGACCTGCAACAACACAGCCACCATCCGAAGTATAATCAACTGAATATGAATAATCATCATCCGAGCCCCCAACAGACTTTTGCCACACTATCGTACCGGCGGAATCGAGTTTGAGAACCCATCTATCTTCATTCCCGTGATTAAAGGTAAGGTCACCATCAGTTGAGTTTGAGTACCCAACGACATAAAAACCACCACCGGGTATCTGTACAGCTCCACGTCCGAAATCAACAAAACTGCCGCCGTAAGAATGCTGCCATGCGATTGGAGGTTGCGAATAGACAGACGTCATAAAAGAAATCATTACAAACAAGAAGAGTAGCGATCTTTTCATCTTTTTGATTTTTGGCAATGTAAGAATTATTTATCAGTGATGCAAGGAATTAATTTTGATTTATCCCGGTAGTGCCGGAGCAGATAAAACCCCATTTATTATCCGCCCGCGGCAATTCCCTTCTTAGTAAGAATGTTCGTTAGAAACCAAACCGGAATTTAATTGCTGAATGTTTATATACAATTTCAAAACGAATAGAATATCCCCAATGACGAATTAATGCATCCGATCGATTCATTATATTTTGTGATATTCCGGAATAAGCCATCGGTCGGGTTGTTCAGATTTGTATATGTGATATTGACATTGGGTTTGGAATTAATGTAATCAATTCTAATGGCGGCACCGAAATGAGATGAGAATTTATATCTTGCTCCTGCGCCGATTCCAAAACTTAATCCGCCTCCAGTCGATGCGTTCTGAATGATAGGCGTGTCGGCAGCATCTTCGAGCTGAACCTGAATTTTTGGTGTTGTAAGACTTGAGTATCCAACCATTGCCCTGAAATCAATGTTCAGTTTATCCATGGGCAACGTATAATAGAATGCAGGGAGAATATTTAACATATTATATGAGCCAACAGTCATGGTCACTTCATCGACTGCGAATGCTTCAACATAACCGGCTGATAGTACATCCGTTTTAAGACCATAATTTGCCATCGAAGCCGTCAAGCCGACTCCAATATGTTTATTGAAGAAATATGCTCCCTCGAGTGAAAACGAAGGACCTGCCTTTGCAAAACCATTTGTATAATCAAGATATTCAGATTTAGTGAAGTTACCTGTTGGGATTGAGTACCCACCATTTATACTGATGAATCCTTTCGTATCCTGAGCACCAGTTTTGACGATTGAAATGAACATAACTATCACTGTGCAGATTGAAATTATATTTTTCATATTCTTATATATATTTAAATATTAATTAATGATATGTATTTGAAAGTTTACATCGAGATCTGTTGAACCGGGGTCGCAAGAGCCATTTTTTACATTCGGTTGATGTCGCAAAATTACTTCGAGTGCTCCATCACAGGTATTTATGGTTGTGAAATTGTCTTGCAAACCAATCGCCAGAGGCGGGTTATTCGTGTCATGGTCGGTGCGTGTAACGGTGAGATTGCCTCCGAGTGATGATGAGGTCGTAAAACAGAATAGATGGTAGTTTCCACGAGAGAGAATATCGGCGCCAATATCTCCTGCTGGAGTTTTTGTTGCATCAAGGAGTCCGACTTGAACGCGGTAAACCGAATTCTTTTTAAGATTAAGAATTGCATGAGAGGTGTCCGGTGGAATGGTATCATCCGGAGTAAGATCCCGCCATGTGCCTACCACTGTGTCGAAGGGTGCAACGGAGTTGATACAGGTCAGGATAGTGGTTGTAAGAAACTCATTTCCCGGAGGAGCGGGAGTCACTACTTTTTCCTCCTTTTTGCACGAAACAATAGACAAGACAGCGACTGTCACCATGGTGAATGCGAAGCCTGTTAAACTGATGATCGATTTTTTTTGCATAATGTTTTTGTTTTAGAATTTAATTAATTTTTAACGATTTATTATTTATTATTTGAAACGGAATTTGAATTCGTAATTGAATGCTTCTGCCGGGGTTGTCGGCATAATATCGGAAGAAATTTAAATAATCGCGATAAGAAGTATTAAGAAGATTCTCTCCTTGTAAACTGATGTTTATTTTCTGGTGACCGATTGGTACAGACATACCAATGGAAGCGGACAACAACGAGTAACCTTTTGGCGGGGGAATAAAATCGCTGTTCGCAGGAATCCGGTTTTGCTCAGGCACGTACACGCTCCCGAAATTTATGAATACGTCTTGCAACTTCAAAAGAGTTTTGCAGTGGTATTCCACAATCGCTTGAAAACGATGCGGTGGAATTAATACTAAAAATCCGTGTGTTTTTAAATCATTTGCAAACACCATCGTGGCTTTAGGCTTCAACTGCAGATGTTCAGTTGCATTCCATTTCAGGTCGATATCCACACCTTTATATAAAGCATCTGTTTGTGTAAAATAAAACAATGGGAACGCACCTGAATATGTTACGGCATATTCTCCCGGATGAGGTTGCAGATATATATAGTTGTAAATTAAATTGGTGTACAGCCCAATCTCAGCTTCAAATGTTTTAGTTTCATACTTTAATGAAGCTGTCAGGTTGTAAGCATGCTCTGCCTGCAGAATGGAGTCACCAATTTCAAAAGTGGAAGTGCTGCCATGAATGCCGTACGCATATAATTCATAAACTGAAGGCGCCCGCCATGCGGTTCCGGCATTGGCGTTGAAAGATAATGTTTTGGAAATCCGGTAAATTGCGCCGAGGGTTGAAGTTGCATTTTTATATTCCTGAGTGGGAGTTTCAATTTCCAATGAATTATTGTTCGACTTATACTCGCGCTGCCATTTATAATCGTACCTGAGACCGGCTTCCAAAGTCAGTTTCTCCTTCGTCCATTTTTCAATTATAAATAAACCGCCCCCGTAATTTCTGAAATTAGGAATTAGTGAGCGATAGGTTAATCCTTTAAATAAATTTCCTTGCGTTATAAAACTTCCACCGATACTGCCGGTAATGTGATTCCATGATTTATGTTCCCATACCAATTCAGCGGAATGAGTTATTAATTGAAAATAAACCTGAGCTTCATGACTCAGATCAACACCATTACTCGTGTATGGAACATGAAAATCAAATTCCTGCCGGAGATCAGTTTGACGTGCGAATGTTGCTTCCAGTTTTCCAATACAAAGATCTTTTGCAAAAGCGGAGACCTTTAAAAGATCGTGATTTACAGTTTGATATCCCCTTTTAATTCGATATGAGAAACCATATTGTTCAACCGGTTTTTGACCCGTGAAAGTCTGCATTAATTCTGC
>JAHEYM010000038.1 GCA_023251595.1 Bacteroidota bacterium | reverse complement strand
AAATACAATTTTCTTCCGTAATCCAGTTCATTGTTTTCAAATGCTTCCTCAATTGTTTCAGTTGCAGCTTCTCTACTGGGTGCATCATCAATGCTACTCGCTTTGTCAATTTGTCTTTGCTTCCATAGTTCATTCTTCGGGTCAAGTTTGTGCAGCGTATGAACCAACTTGTGCAAGATTCCCATTGGGAATGCACCACTACCACATGCAGGGTCAAGTATTTTTATCATGTCAATAGCGGTAATGAGATTCTCTTTTTCAGCAATAGAAAATTGAATTTCCTTTTGTGAATAGGAAAGCAAATCACGAATTTTTATTTCTGTGTTTTCATTGGCGTTCAATTTCTGTTTTAAATAAGCAATCAAACTTTCATCAACCATGTAGTTTACAATCTCACGGGGAGTGTAAAAACTTCCTGTTTGTTTTCGTGCTGTTGTTTGCGTTTCGGGATTGTAGTTGGCTAATAGATTTTCAAAAACATTTCCCAAGAGTTCGGGGTCAAGTGCAACTTCTTCTTCAATTGGTGTATTCTCTGCAATAGTGAATTTGTAACTGCTTAAAATATCAATCAAGCCACGAACTTTTTCCTTGCTTTTCTTTGGTGTTCCGTAAATTTCACTTAGGTCAATGATTTTTTCTTTCTCTGAAAAGAATATTTCATCAGGCACTTTCAACACATTATCATCTCTGTCGCTAAAACCGTCGATTCTGATTTTCTCCTTTTTGTTATTTGGTTTTTCAATCTCTGCATCTAAACATTCAAACAAACCTCCATTGAGAAAAGGAATGTTCGCAAAATATTTTTCTAAAGTTTCCTTCGGTTTTATAAACTCATCTTCATAGCGGAAAACATTATGAATAAAATGATGTCCGTCTCTTTGCTTTTCATCTTTGCTTTTTATTCTGAATCTGCGAACTCCCATTTCAGTATTCAGTGTTGCAAAAAATAAATTTTGAAGAATGGCTTTGTAGTAAGTGCTTTTATTCTTGTCAGAATATTTCAGCAATGGTTTTAATTTCTTTTCATCAAATAAATCATCAGGCACTAAATTTTTCTCTTTCAGAAACCAAACAAACATCAATCTTGTAATCAATCGGATTACTCCTGTTGCATTGCGAAGGTCTTTGTCTTTTTCAGCATCATCAGGAAACACAACTTTTTGTGTTGCCCAGAAATACCAATTTGCCAACTCGTTGAAAAATTTCTTATTGAGTTCTTTAGTGTCAAGCGTTCTCTGCCAAGCGTTGTGCAACTCAACAAAGTTTGTGAACTGGTGTTTCTCTTTCAGTTCGTCAAACGAAAGGTCAAACAGAATTTCAATGTGTGCTCTGTGTGGGCTTGCAATGTTTATGTCTTTAATCTGTGTAACTTTCTCCAACACATCTTTGCTTTCGTCTTTCTTATGCAACCTGCGGTTGATTATAGATAGTGTGAGTGTGTTGCCATGCCTGAACAGAATCATTGCAGGCATTGGGAACAAGCGGTTCACTTCACGGGTAATGAGTGAAAGTTCTGTTCGGCTGTATTGCTCTTTCTCTAATTGAATTGCAAAGAATAAATAAGTTTCAATCACTGTGCTGTCAACTTTCTTTGTGTCAAACAAAGAAGTTTGTTTCAGCACTTCTTCTTTTGATAACTGAAAAAGCAAGTCAACATATTTCCATTCTTTGGCTTTAGCTTTTACTTCATCAAACTTTTTTCCGTTAATGTAAGTGTCAGAAAATTCTTTGAAAGTTGGTTTGTGCAATGGAGATTGGCGCTCCGTTACATAACCCAAAGTTTTAAAAAACTTCAAAGCATTTACAGTGAAGTTTCCACTGGCAAATGCTCGAAGCGATTTATCAATATCTTTTTTAAAATCTTCTGCTGTCATAATTTATTTAATAACCAACCAAGTGACAAGTTCAAAATTATTCATGTCGTCTGCTTGTTTTGATTTAGGAATAAGTAAAGCTCCTCTGTCGCCATTGGTTAATTTTTGTGTGCTGCGTTTTTTGAAAACACGAATCACTTCATCAACTGCCTGTTTCAAAAGGTCGGTATATTGTTTCATATTTTCTCCGTTGTTTGTTTCGGAGTTGAACAAATCACAAAGCATTTCATACGCCTTTGTCTTGCCCGAACACATGAGGCGATACACTTCCAAAATTTGTTTTGCGTTTGTGTAATTGAAATGGACTTGTCCGTTTTCATAAATGTAAACTAAGAAATAAGGTTGCAACGGATTCACTTCTTCGTTTCCTTCGGTGTCGCCTTTTTGTTTTAAGCAATACACAACGCCTGTCTGAATAATATCTTTTTCTGTTTGCTGAAATTTATTCAAGTCCAACTGTTGTGTATGTGTGCCTGATGGCGAAGGCACAACTGCATACAAACCAAAAGGAGCATCCTGAATTTTCTTTTTCATGCTTTCGTTGTCAAGAAAATTCTGCAACTCAATTCTGAAATCATCCAAAGTAAAATCGGTAAGCGAAATACTTTCATTCATGTCTTCCAAGTCCAACACTTCTTTCTGCAATCGTTTCAACTGTTGGTTTCTGTATTTTAAATCTTCTTCGATCAGTTCTTCAATTTGGTCGGTTGCCAAAACATTGTCATCTGCCGTTGCAGTTACATCAACCAAAGCCATTCGTGCTTCCACTCTTGATTTCAGATTTATGTAAGCATCCAAATCTTTTGTAGGCCAAAAATTTATGAGTTGAATTTTTTCGTTCTTGCTTCCCAAACGGTCTATCCGTCCGAAGCGCTGAATGATGCGAACTGGATTCCAGTGAATGTCGTAGTTGATTAAGCAATCGCAATCCTGCAAGTTTTGTCCTTCGCTGATGCAATCAGTTGCAATCAATACATCAATGCTTCCTTCCTGTGGCATTGATTTCATTTTGTCACGCTGCTTTGCAATAGGTGAGAAGTTGGTTAGAATGTTTGAATATTCTGCTTTGCCAAAACTTGTTTTGCTCTGCGAACCCATTACCAATGCAATGTTCAATTTCAAATCGTGATGCACCCAATTTTTTATTTCGTCAAATAAATAATTTGCGGTGTCGGCAAATGCAGTAAACACAATTATTTTTTTGTTGTGAGTATTAAGAGAACGAAAACCAGTTTCGGATTCTACTCCGAAACGATTTGCTTTATCTTCTATCAATTGCTTTAGCAATTTCAATTTTGCATCCCTGTCAGGTGTTACTGCGACTGCGTTGTTGTATAAATCAACCAATGCTTCTTTGTCTTTTCGCAAATCGTCTAACCAATCTTCCAACTCTAAATCTGCCAAATCAAATTTCAGTTTCTTACCAACTTGCCATTGCTCCATATCATCTCCGTTTTCTTCCAACTCATCTTCATCGGGCTGCAATGTTTCTAAATCTTCTTGCTGTGATTTCTGTTTTGATTTCAGAAACTCTTTGATTTTGTTTTCTAAGTTTTCAATTTTCTGAATGGTTCTGTCCATTGAAATTTCAAATGATTCAATTGAACTTTCCAACCGTTTCAGAAAATTCATTTTCATCATTCCGATAAGGAAATGTTCACGGTCACTTTGCTTAAATCCTAAAACGCTTGTGGTTGCTGCTAAGTCCTCATACTTCTTTTTCATGTCCTCTTTGATGTAAGCCGAAGGATTGAACACTGAAAGTTTGTATTGAAGAATTTTTTTGTTAAGAGCATCGTAAGTAAAGAAGCGGTCTTTCAAATCAATGTTCGGATAAATTGAAATTGGTTTCAATCTCTCTGGAAATTTTCCAACTTCTTTTTCAGCGTTGTAAAAATTGATGATGTGCTTTCTGCTTCTTGCAATAGTCATTTCATCCAACAACTTGAAGAATGAAGAATCTAATTTTTCAATCAATTGTTTTACTGTTCTGTTCGGATTTTTTTTGTTGTCAGCCCAATTTGTAAAATTGGTTTGAGCATTTTTTAATGAGAGTGCAATGTCTTTGATGCCCGTGGTTTCAAACAGTGCATCGTTTTTTCCTTCGGTGATTATTGAAATTTGATTTCTTAAATCACGAAGGTTGTTGTTCACTGGTGTTGCTGAAAGCAACAGCACTTTTGTTTTTACTCCGCTCTTAATAATTTTTTCCATCAGCCACTTGGCACGGTTCATTTTTATTTCTCCGTTGTCTTTCAGTTTGTCCATCGGATTGCCTCTGAAGTTATGGCTTTCGTCAATTACTACTAAACCATAATTGCCCCACTTCACTGTTTCCAAATTGATGTCTCCAGAATAACCAGCTTTTCTACCTAAGTCAGTATGGCAAAGAATATCATAAGCGAACCTGTCATCAATCAAAATATTTCTGTCGTCATTCTGTTTCCAGATACTCCAGTTCTCTTTCAGTTTTTTCGGACATAAAACCAACACTCTTTCATTGAAGAGTTCAAAATATTTTATGACTGCCAGTGCTTCAAAAGTTTTTCCTAAACCAACACTGTCGGCAATGATGCATCCATTGTGTTTGAGAATTTTGTTGATTGCTCCTTTCACTCCGTCTTGCTGAAATATGTAAAGCATTTTGTAAATCTCACTCTCAAAAAATCCTGTTTGTCTTGTAAGCAGTCCGCCTTTCTCTTGTTCCTCCAAAAACTTTTCAAATAGATGATAGAGAGTTTTGAAGTAAATAAATTCGGGTTCGTTCTCTACATAAAGTTGTTCCAAATATTTTAACACTTGTCCTTTCACATCTTCAACAATTCCTGTTTCATCATTCCACAATTCGTTGAACCATTGTTTGAGGTCTGCTCTGTCACGGTCATTGTCAACAAGCATATTCAATTCAATGTTGGGGCTGCCACCAAGTCCAAGTCCGTTCACCGTAAAGTTTGAACTTCCCGAAACTGCTTTCTCAACTCCGCTTTGTTGTGTGATATGATACATTTTTCCGTGCAGGAAACTTGGTTTCACCATTGACTTAATTTGAACTTTCTTTTCAATCCAGTCGGCACATTCTCTTGCGATTGATTTTTGTGTCAATCGGCTTTCTGTAGGGATTACAATTTTGTCGTCTTCAATTTTGAAGTCCCGTTTGTTTGTCTTGCTTGGGTCAAGGTTTTGAATAAAAGTCGGTTCACCAAACAGAAATTTAAGTTCGTTGATGTTGTTGAGTTGGTCTTTGAGATGGTTGTAAGCGTAAATGGTGAAGTATGCCGAAACGATTGACAAATCAGAATCCGTCTTGATGTTGTCTTTCAAGAACTGCCCAACCGAACCTCTATTTCGGTTGTCTCGGATTGAAGAAAGGTTAATACTTGTCAGTGTTTTTTCCATTTATTTGCTTTCCTGTTTTGTCAACTCGGAATCTTTGACCGTTCCAACATGCTAATGCTTTATGCTTTGGTATATGAGGCTGCAAATTTTTGCGAAAGATACAAATTGCGGGGTTTTCTACAAAGGATTTCAAAGCGGGTTTTGAAAATGAGGGTCAACAGATCACCGGCAAACATCTACCACTCGCCAATCGGTTGGGTAAGGTGGCGTAATTATGCTATTTTTATGGTCAAAATGGCATCCTTACCCAGTTTTTCCATCTGACGGGGGTTTGGAACCATGTTTCGTTACTGCTAAGGGGTGTTTTTGACCATTTTTGTTACGGATGAAGGTACTTTCGTTACTGCTTGCATGGTACGTGCACCTAAAGCGTTACTGCTCGTAGGGTGCGTACACCAAAACCGTTACCGCTTGCAGGGTCTTGTCACGGAAACCGTTACTGTTCGCAAGTTGTGTATGCTGTACCAGTTACTGTTCGCAAGTTGCGTACACTGTACCCGTTACTGCTCGCATGTTGTGTATGCTGTACCCGTTACTGCTCGCAGGTTGTGTATGCTGTACCCGTTACTGTTCACAAGTTCGATACACTGTACTCGTTACTGCTCGTATGGTGAATAATCTAAAACCGTTACTATTCACTTTTTGCTTTCTTTCCGACCGCTACTGGTTGCAGGTTGCGTAAACTAAGCCGTTACCGATCTCTTTTTATGTGAGCATGTCGCTGCTGCCGGAACATAAAAACCGTTACTGATTACACATTAACCCGGTTCGGAGTTGTGTTTTTCTGCAAGTTCACCGATGTGTAATGATAAATAATTTGTACTTTTGTTCACAAATATGAAACGTACACGTTTTCGTGTACGTACAAAATTAGTGAACATGAGAGATAACGAAGTAATTCATATTGCCCTCGAAAACCTTAAAAATAATGTCGGTATCACCGGCAAGTGGAAAGATATTGGAGCAGATGATTTGGACGGAATGATTGATATTAAGATTGAAAACCGAACCACCAAGTTCAACATAGAAGTGAAGAAGGAATTGAGAATTCACCAATTACCGAAAATCATAGAACAAGCGAAACATTTGGGTCCCTTGATGATAGTTGCATACAGAATTTTTCCAAAGATAAAAGAAGAACTTCGGCAACGGCATATCGCATATTTGGAAGCAAATGGCAATATTTACCTTAATGAAGGGGAGACGATGGTTTGGATAGATACACAAAAGCCATTTCAACCCGAAAGAGATAAAGGGAATCGGGCTTTTACTAAAACAGGTTTAAAAGTAGTTTTTCAATTTTTGATAGAAGATAATTTGATAAACAGACCGTATCGCGAAATTGCGGAGCAAACAGGAACAGCAGCCGGAAATATCACCAATATTATCAGGGGTCTGAAGCAGGAAGGATTTATTCTGCCTGTCACCAAAAACGAATATAAATACAATAACAAACAACAATTACTCAATAAATGGATTGCAGCTTACGATCTGAGATTAAAGCCAGATATAAAAATCGGAACTTTCCGATTTCTAAAAGATGAGGATTTTACGAACTGGAAAAAGTTGCCATTTCATGATAGTAAAACAAGATGGGGTGGTGAACCCGCAGGAGATTTATTAACAAATAATCTACGACCTGCAAAACTTACTATATATACCAATGAAACAAGAAATGACCTCATAAAAAAATATCAAATGATTCCCGATCAAAATGGGAATGTCGAAGTGTATGAAAAATTCTGGAAGAATGATCAAGTTAAGGATAACATTGCACCACCTTTATTAGTCTATGCCGATTTAATAAATGCAAACGATAGACGATGTACCGAAACAGCAAAAAGAATTTACGATGAACTCTTACAAAATAAATTTTGAACAATTATCGGTTCGCCAATTCCATCATGTCAAAGGAAGGAAAACGGAGTGAATCCTGTCACAAATAGTTACTGTATTTGTGACAATAAATATTAAAGCAATTGATTTATAGCATTGAAAAACAGGTGCTTACAATGATTAAAACAGCTTTGGTCAGCGTCAATATATTTGCTGGTAAGATCATAAACTTACCGGAGTAAGTTCTGAAAAATTCTGTATCGACTTTTAAAATCTTAATTTATTAATTCTACTTTTCAAAATGTTTATTCTCTCCAACATTTTATCAAATGAAAGTGATTCTGTATTAATCATACTTTCCTGCATTTGTTCATAATCTTTGCGCCACTCTTCAATTAAATTTGCGGGTGGCAACGGATTTATTTTTTTGGGTGCATGATTGGAATAGTCAATTCCTCTAATAGGTGTAACGGCTTTTCGGTGTTCGACTATATTCTTATATAATTCCATATTTGCTAAAGCAATTTCAGCGAATGGAGTGTCCATCAGTTTTTCAATGTCATATAAATGTCTGCTTAATCGGTTTACCCGACTTTTATCCGAAGGTTTTTGAAATTCCTCGTGAAGCAAAAATATTTTTTCTAAAAAAGTCCGTTCGGGATTTACAGTTGGTATGGTAATGTTTTTATCTGCGAATGGCTGATCTTTGAAATGTTCTCCAACGAACGAGGAAAAGGATTTTTGCGAATATGGTTCCATTAAAGAACGGCTTCCTATCTCAACCAACACTCTCGGTAATAAGTAGTTCGATGTCGCAGTAATTCTTGGGTAGTGCAGTTCAATAATTAACGGGTCTTGATCGCGGGTTTTAACTTCCGATAACAGAATATTTACATTCTCCAGACCAGCTTGCTTAAATACCCTTTTCAATTCAGGAAAAAAGTTTTCAGATATATATTTAGCTGAATCTTTCCTGAGCTTTCTCACCTGCGAAGAACTCATCTCCTCGCTAAATCCTAAAAATTTACGGTCTAATGCCAAATCTACATCTTCCGAAAAACGGTCTATCAACCTCCATGCTTTACTCAAAGCTGTACCGCCTTTAAAAACGATATGCTCTGCGATCTCTGTTTAAAAAACCAACTCTAAAGTTCTTACTACCCACCAGTCTTTCTCAACTGCTGCATCCGATAAGCGCATCCGATCTCCAACTTGTTTGAAAATTTCCTGCTTATCAGAAAGATTTATTTCATTCCAAATTTTTACTAAGTTGGTATTCATTTTTTATCGTCCTTCAAAGCTTTTCTCATTATTATTCTAATCCATTCCGGTGCAAGCTGAATATCGTGTTCGAGGTGGATTTGTTTTTCGTTTTTGAGTAATTTTAAAATCTGCCTTTCTTCGTGGGGTTCTACTTTACCTTCTCCAATCGCTTTTAATGCCTGAATAACTAATTTGCTAATGTCGCCCGTTGCTGATAAATTTTTTGGTGAAACCTTTTTAAACTTGATTGTTTGTCTTCCTATTTTCACTTTTCGGGAAGCACCGTCAGTCAGATAAACAGCATTCAATGTCACTTGGGTAGATAATCCCAACGCATTTAGAGCATAGGCTCCGGTTGGCACAATACGGGCTTTGTCTCTTCGCGCTATTGCCTTCGCTACATCCTCGATTCCCGGTAACATCATTCCTAAGAGTTTGCTTTTCCTTGGTCGGGTGTAAATACCGACCGCAACTCTAACCACTTCATTGTTTGCAACTAATCTTTCCAATGCTTTACTGACCGCTTTCGCATTGCCAATTGACAGGAAATTTTGCACAAAAAAGAGCGAGCCCCCCTTGGCTTTTTTTATTTTCTTAAGTAGTTGATATTCAATGGTTTTATCCATCTATTTGGAGCTTTCTTGTCGCAAAAGTAGTAAATATTTGCGACAGAATACGAATGTTAAGAGAAAAAAAGTCAATCTAAAACGTTGCGGAACAAACAAAGAGTTGGTAACCCGGCTTGCATGTGACAATAGAAGAAAAATTTGGCTACCGTAGGTTTCACCTTGAGAGCTTGCTCTCGAACGGTAAACCGTTCACGGTAGCCACGAAGTTAGGGTTTTCCATTGTCACATGCAAGCCGGGTTTCCGTTTTTTATCAACTTTTATCAACAGCGCAAGAAAAATAATTTTGCAAATAACGTTTACATTTAAACCATAGGTAAATGTCCACTTTGAGATCACCCAATTTTCGTAAGTACGTCTTGAAAACTCGTTTTCAATTCCGGGGCTAACGTCACAAATATTTGACTTGCTCCACCAGTTATTGTAGTATTATAGAGGGAATCAATATTGGCAAATAAATCCTTTTCGAGGAATTCCATGTGCGGATAATCGTTCGGTGAATTACTGAAATCACTGGTCATGGACAAAAGTTGAGGAGGGGGTTGAATTTAATAGGTTATTTCATTAACTTCTCATGACTCATCTTAAGAAGAGTTTACCGTCCGGAAATCGTTAGAGATCCCTTCAAATCGCATTAAGATTTTTCAAGTAAAAGAATGGTTAAATGCGATTTTCGGGATGACGATGTCGCATCGCAATATTTTGGGGGGTGGTATGGAGGGGGACGCGCGCTTGACATTTTTAATGAACACAAAATAATTTCACAGCGCGCGTCCCCCTCCATACCCTTGATGTGCGGAACTTGTCATCCTGACGTTCGCGTTGTATAAATAGAATAGTTTTATAACTCTTTGCGCGATAAGGAAGGATCCCTAATGATTTCCGGACGGCAGACTCTCATGAATTTGTCAAATCTATTTTACTCCCCGGAAAATGAATGTGACTCGCAATCATTATCATTTGATAAACTTTTGGAAAGAGTAAAAACTTTAAAGAGAAGAATCAATCAATTACGATATTAAAGAATTAAATCCCTCTTTACTGTCCGATGCAGAACTTCCCGAAAATATTTGCTAATAAATCGTCTGATGTGATCGTCCCGGTAATTTCACCTAACTCCTGCAAAGCCCCCCGAAGATGCACCGATAACAGATCGCCGGAGAGATTCTGATTTAATCCTTCCTTTACTTGCAGCAACGAATCGCGGGTGCGGGTCAGGGCTTCGAGGTGACGTACATTCGTTACTACCGTGTCGCCACTACTCAGTTTCTGTTCGTTCACCCATCCGGTTAACGATTCTGTAATTTGATTAATATTATATTTCAATTTAGCGGAAATAAAAATAATTCCGGGAATTCCGGCGAATTTATCTCGATATAACCGAAGGTCGCTGAGCTCTGTCGAAGCGCGGTCGGTGAGCGCAGTCGAACCAAGCTCTGTCGAAGTATCTATTTTATTTCCAATTAATAGAATCGGTTTATCTGAAATTCCAAATCCTTTCTTCATCTCAGCGACGATACTAATCAATTCATCTGACGAAATTTCACTGATGTCGAATATATATAAAATTACAGATGCCTGATTTATTTTTTCATACGTACGAAAAACGCCTTCTGCTTCAATACTATCGGAAGTCTCACGAATTCCCGCAGTATCAATAAAACGGAATTGGATTCCATCGATGGTAATTACATCTTCAATTGTATCTCTTGTTGTTCCGGGGATGGGGGAGACAATCGCCCTTTCTTCCTTCAACAAAATATTTAATAATGTAGATTTACCTGCGTTTGGTTTTCCGGCAATCACCACAGGAACTCCGTGGCGGATTGCATTTCCATAACTGAAACTTTTTATTAATTGATTTATTTTTTCAAGTATATATATAATTAATTGATTCAGCATATTTCTGTCGGCGAATTCGACATCTTCCTCCGAAAAATCGAGTTCTAATTCGATCAACGAAGCGAAGTCAACCAACTTTTCTCTCAATAAATTAATTTCCCCCGAAAAACCTCCCCGCATTTGGCGTAACGCAACATCATGTCCGAGACGGGTTTCGGTGGCGATAAGATCTGCTACTGCCTCCGCCTGCGACAGATCCATGCGCCCATTCATGAATGCCCGAAAAGTAAATTCACCAGGTTGTGCCATCCTCGCACCATGTCGAACAAGCAGAGAAAGAATTTCCTGTTGAATAAAGACCGAACCATGACAGGAAATTTCCACTACATCTTCTCCTGTATAAGAATTCGGTGCCTTGAAAATGGTGAAGACTACTTCATCAATTTGTGCTTCATCATCCTTCACCCAACATAAATGAACAGTATGCGAACCACATTCATGAAGGTCCAAAGAGCTCCCTTTTGTCGAAAACAGAATTTGATTGCAAATGCTGAAAGTCTTACTCCCCGAGACCCGTATTACTGCAATAGCGCCCGTTCCGGGCGAAGTGGATAGGGCGGTGATCGTGTCGTTTGTGTCAAAAATTCCTGAATTCATGGGGGTAAAATTATTCATTTGAGTTGGCAGCCGAAAGAAAAGGTTAATTTTGCGACTTTCAAACCAAATACTATGAGCGTCTTAGTCAACAAAAATTCGAAGGTAATTGTGCAGGGTTTCACCGGTTCGGAAGGAACTTTTCATGCACAACAGATGATCGATTATGGAACCAATATTACCGGTGGCGTGACTCCCGGGAAAGGCGGTACCACCCATTTGGGTAAACCCGTTTTTGACACGGTTGAACAAGCTGTAAAGGCAACGGGAGCAGATGTTTCAGTCATTTTTGTTCCACCAGCTTTTGCGGCTGATGCAGTGATGGAAGCGGCGCAGGCAGGCATCAAATTGGTCGTATGTATTACGGAAGGTATTCCGGTTAAAGACATGATTATGGTGAAGGAATATTTGAGAGGAAAAGACACCCGTCTCATCGGACCGAACTGTCCGGGAATTATTACGCCGGGTGAATGCAAAGTTGGAATCATGCCCGGTTTTATCCACAAACAGGGTACAATCGGCATTGTTTCACGCTCTGGCACACTCACTTACGAGGCGGTTGATCAGGTCACGAAACAAGGTTTGGGTCAGTCGACCTGCATCGGTGTTGGCGGAGATCCGGTCATCGGAACGAGTATTCTCGATGCGGTGAAATTATTTATGGCAGATCCTGACACTGAAGGTATCGTGATGATTGGCGAGATCGGTGGAGCGATGGAAGCTGATGCAGCATATTGGGTGAAAGAAAACGGAACGAAACCGGTGGTAGGTTTTATCGCGGGGAGAACTGCTCCGGCAGGTAGAAAAATGGGACATGCCGGTGCCATTGTAGGTGGAAGTGCTGATACTGCCGCCGCTAAAATGAAGATTCTTGCTGAATGCGGAATTGCTGTTGTTGAATCGCCTGCCGAAATTGGGAGCGCGATGGCGAGATTGATGAAAAACGTCGTAGCCTGAAATAATATATAATTATATATGAAATTATTAGAAGGAAAAGTCGCGCTGATTACCGGCGCTGCAAGAGGTATCGGAAATGGTATCGCACGCAGATTTGCTGAAGAGGGTGCCACAGTTGCATTTACGTGGTTGTCATCGGCCGCACAGGCGGAGGAACTCGAGCATGCGCTGGTTACGAAGGGTGTTCAAGCAAAAGGTTTTCAATCGGATGCATCAGATTTTGCAGCTTCGGAGAAACTTGTAAATGACGTTCTTGCATTATTCGGGAAAATAGATATATTGGTGAATAATGCCGGAATCACAAGAGATGGTTTGCTGATGCGGATGTCGGAAGAACAATTTGATTCTGTCATTCGTGCCAATCTCAAATCGGTATTCAACATGACCAAAGCCATTCAACGTCCGATGTTGAAACAGAGAAGCGGAAGTATTATAAACCTGACTTCTGTTGTTGGAATAAAAGGAAATGCAGGACAGGCGAATTATGCTGCTTCGAAGGCTGGAATAATTGGTTTTACAAAATCTGTTGCAATTGAACTTGGTTCCAGAAATATACGATCAAATGCCATCGCACCCGGATTTGTTGAATCGGAAATGACGGCTTCACTTCCCCCGGAAACCGTTGAACAATGGAAAAATGCTATTCCATTGAAAAGAGCCGGAACTGTGATTGACGTGGCGAATCTGGCGGTATTTCTTGGCTCCGATTTATCTTCATATATTACGGGACAGGTGCTGCAAGTAGATGGTGGAATGTTAACATAATTAACAATTAACAATTAACAATTAACAATTAACAATGAACAATTACAGAACTAATTTCCTCCCCTTTTTCTCCTCCCCATTTGGGGAGGTCGGGTGGGGTAACGATGGGAGGGAGTAGCAATTGAATTTCGAATTAGTCACAGAGCTTCCTTCCTGGTATATAATATTATGCCTTTTACTGGGACTTATTTATTCCGGTGTACTTTATTTTCGTGATGCAACACTGGATCAGATTCATCGCTGGCTGGTTTTTACGCTAGCCGGATTCAGATTCGTTGTTGTTTCTTTACTGGCATTTCATTTACTCTCACCATTAATTAAAACAGTTTCGAGAGATGTTGAAAAACCAATTGTAATTGTTGCGCAGGATAATAGTCAGAGTCTTCTTATTGGGAAAGACAGT
The DNA here is from genome assembly GCA_023251595.1 of Bacteroidota bacterium. Classification (GTDB taxonomy): domain Bacteria; phylum Bacteroidota; class Bacteroidia; order AKYH767-A; family JABDAW01; genus JAHEYM01. The sequence goes on along the minus strand of JAHEYM010000038.1, from coordinate 1,311 downwards.
GTGATGATGGTGAAAGAATATCCTGCAAAGATGAAGGAACTGATCGCTTCATTGTCGAAAGATTATGATGTTCGTTCTTATTCATTCGGAGATAAAGTTCGTGAAAAAATGGATTTTTCTTTTTCAGACAAACAAACTGACATCTCTTCATTTTTCGATGAATTGCAAACAAAATTTTCGGGGAGAAATCTCGGTGCCGTTATTCTTGGCAGCGATGGCTTGTATAACAAAGGGTCTAATCCGATTTATTCCGGCAAAAATTTAAAAATTCCATTATATACGATTGCACTCGGCGACACAAATGTGCAAAAAGATCTTGTATTAACTTCTGTTTTTTATAACCGCATTGCTTACCTCGGAAATAATTTTCCGTTACAGATTAATATCGACGCACAGCAATGTTCAGGTGAGAGAACAACTTTGAGTGTTGAGAAAGATAGTCTCGTCTTATTTAAAAAGACGTTGGATTTATCCGGCAGTAGTTTTCATACGATGGTTCCTGTCGTTTTAGATGCCGTGAAAAAAGGAATTCAGCACTATCGGATCCGACTTACTACTGTGAAAGGAGAAATTAGCGAAACCAATAATCAAAAAGATATTTTTATTGAAATATTGGAAAAGAAGATGAGGATTTTATTGGTAGCGGATGCACCTCATCCCGATCTCGCAGCGCTTAAACAAGGAATTGAAAGCAATGAGAACTTTGAAATAACCACTGTGATTGCAGACAAGTTTGATGGAAATATTACCGGATATAATTTGGCAATATTACATGGATTACCCTCAAATGAGCATCCCGTTGCAGCATTGCTCGCAAAAATAAAAAATGAAAACCTTCCGGTTTGGTATATATTGGGAATTCGTTCTTCATTAAGTTCTTTCAATAATCTTCAGACGGGTTTGACAATCACTGAAGGGAAAAATAAAAGCAATGAAATGATACCTGCATATTCACCGGAATTTTCATTATTCACAATTTCGGATGAAACCGTCAAGAAGATTCCGAAATTTCCACCGGTCACCGGACCATTTGGAACGTATAAAACTTTATCCAATTCTTACGCATTGTTAAATCAACAGATTTTATCTAAAAGAACCTCTAACCCGCTCTTGCTTTTCCGTGAGGATGGCGATAAAAAGACTGCGGTTCTTGCCGGCGAAGGACTGTGGAGATGGAGATTTCAGGATTTCTATCAGAACCAGAACCACAATGCATTTAATGAAATTATTACTAAAACCGTTCAATTTCTGAGTACCCGTGAGGAAAAGGCACAATTTAAAGTTATTTCGAAACACGATTTTCTTGAGAAT
>JAHEYM010000037.1 GCA_023251595.1 Bacteroidota bacterium | reverse complement strand
CATTGCAACTTTCACTACATTTCCGGTTATTTATGGTGAGGCGATTTATTTCGACCGAAGTCCCCATAATCTCGGATTGTTAACAGATATATTAATAAATGGTGACACCGTTCGTCTCCTAAATATTCATCTTCAGTCCATCCTTCTTCAAAAAGAGGATTACAAATTTATTAACATGGAAAGTATGGAAGATGATGCAGATAAAATAAAAGATTCCAAACGAATCATCGCACGCTTAAAAACCGCATTTTTAAAACGTGCAAATCAAACTGCTTTAATGGAAGGAATAATTTCCGACTCACCATATCCTGTAATTCTTTGCGGGGATTTTAATGATACACCCTCATCATACGCGTATCGAAGACTTACCTCTCATCTCATTGATTCATTTTGTGAATCAGGCATGGGACTAGGAAGAACGTACTGCGGAGAATCAGTTCCGGCATTCAGAATTGATTATATTCTTCATGACAGGAAATTCAAATCCTATGAATATAACACCATCACAAAAAAACTTTCAGATCATTATCCGGTAACAACGTATTTAGTTGATAGTCGTAGGTAGAGACGTTGCATGCAACGTCTTGCATGTTAGACAATGTATTGCCAATTGTAAATTGTTAATTATTAATTGTTAATTTCCTTGAGAATTCATCGGCTTCCCTTTCTTTTTGTTCATCCTTCGCTGAATAGTCAATATTTTCCAGGAACACATCTTTCTTTCCATGCAAAAGAATATGTGCTGCCTCATGACAAAATATATATTTTAAACTATCATTCGACTTGAAACTTTCTGTTAGTTGAATTAAAGGAGTATTATTTATCCACCTTGCCGACCCATTCATGGAAGATTTACCCAAACTTTTGGTCTGAACAACTTTAACACCGGCTTCCAAACAAACTATCTGTAACTTTTCAAATAAATCATTTGGGTTTTTTGTCTTTATTGAATTAATCTCTGATAAAACTATTTTGAATTTCTTCTCCGAATAATAATTCGTCTGAAGCTCTGCTGCCTGCAACTCACCCTTTCTCAACCAAACCGATATTAAATACGGATCTTTTGTATGAGCCAGTGAAATGCTAAAAGCAACTTTGAGTTGTTGTTTCAGATAAAAACGCTCCCATGCTGCATGATTACTAACACCAAAGAATTTCAACAATTCGGAAGTTTTTTCCAACATATTTTTTCCATCATTCAGCCACCCAATTTTAATCATCTCTTCGATCGGGAAATGTTTCGCCCAGGTGAGTGATTTTGATAAAAGTTTCTTTCGTACGTTGCGGGTCAAGCATTCATCAAAGTGGTATTGCCGAGTCAACCAGTAATTTGCCGGTATCTTCAAGGCATTTTCGAATTGGATCGCCATATCCGGCGTAATCGAACTATTCCCCTTTATTATCGCACTTATAGTTTTTTCAGGTTTACCAGTCCTAAGCGCAAACTCCTTGGGCCCCATACCCAATTCATTGAGCTTTTCAGAAAGGTCGATGCCGGGATGGGATACTGTTTGTGGGAAATACTGATTCTGTTTTACCATAGCTATTTTTCTTTATGATAGTTAGTAATTTCAATTACTTCAACACCAAGAATTTCAACCCAGACACATTGTCCACTTTCATTGACCGGGATTGGTTTTTCATGAGGTACAAAGATGAGTCTATAGGGTTGATCAAGGTCACATGCCCACTGCCCCTTACGGGTACCTTTAAGTTCGTGATAATTTCCGGAGATGTACCTTGCTTCTTCCAAACTGAAGATTGCGTTCAGCTGATCTAACCTGGTTTTTACCTTTGCAGCCCTGATTCTACCAAATTCCCGGAGAAGTTTGCGGTCATCAATGATTAGTTTTTCCAATTTTTTATCTGCGAAAGTTATTTTCATGACAAAGGTAAATATTTTTTAGTTAACAGTAACTGTAAGTTAAATAATTTATTGAAAAGCCAGACTACTTAATGAAAAACTATAAAAACCTTAAAAATCACTCTCTTTCAAATGAGAGTTGTTAAGTGCAAATATAGGAAGATTTGACGATCAAATCCATTTCTTTCACTCTTTTATTCGCACGCAAGACGTTGCATGCAACGTCTCTACTTTCGACATCTTTTCAGTGTCAATAAATTTGATGAATTAATTCCAACATCAGTAATTCCCCGTTGAATTAATCGCACGATCTGATCATAATATAAAACAATTACCGGCGCATCTTCCATCACAGTTTGATCCATTTCAGAATATAAATTCATGCGAATTGAATCAATCCTTTCGCTCATTGCATGTTCATATAAACTATCGAAATGAGGATTATTATAATGTGTATAATTAGGTCCCGAAGGTGCAAAATTTTTGCTGTAAAATACTGCCAGATAATTTTCAGGATCGGCATAATCGGCCACCCAGGAGCCTCGAAAAAACTTCAATTTCTGTTTTGAAACCAATTCACGATGTTGTCCGGGTTGATTCACATCCAATTTTATTTTTATCCCGAAAACTGAAAGTTGTTTCTGCATAAATTGACACAAATCGAGATAGGAGCCCGTTGTTGAAAGAGAAATTTCAGGCAAACCAACCCCATCAGGAAATCCGGCTTCGGTGAGCAAACGTTTCACCGCGATGGGATCATAGTGATATCCTTCCACCTTTTCGGGATTAAAAGACGAAATTCCATAGGGCACAAATCCATGCAGACCCGAAATTCCAATTCCATTTCTGAGATATGTGATCATGAGTTGTCGATCGAAACCCATGTTAAGTGCTTGTCTGATTTTTTTTTGTTGAAGCGGTTGAAGTTCTTTTTCTCCGGGTGAAGATTCCATCAGAAATCCCAAATATTCCGTGTTCAGATAAGGATGTATTTGCAGCTCAAACTTCCCCCTGAAATTCTTCATTAATTTACCATCGGGTGTGAGCAGCGCATCACGGAAACTGGCGTCCAGACCCGAAATAAAATCGAGACGACCTTGCAGAAATTCCATAAATGCCGCCTGTTTATCGCGAATAAAAGAAATAGAAATTGCATCGAGAAAAGGTAATTGAATTCCGTTTTCTTTTTCAAAATAATGTTCATTCCTCAGTAATACCAATTGCTCTGATTCTTTCCAGTAACTGAAGCGAAAAGGTCCGGTACCAACCGGGTGACTACGAAAATCCTTTCCGTACTTAATAATTGCTTCACCGGGAACAACGCAGCAGTATTGCATTGCAAGCATCGAAATAAATGGAGGATGATTTTTTTTCAGACGAATTTCTAAAGTTGAATCATCCGAAGCGGATATCGCAAGATGTTTATTATATTCATCGACAGCCACCTGACCCATCACCCACGAACCCGACGCCGCTACCAGCGGATCTGCCAGCCGGTTAAATGAATATATAAAGTCCGCTGCAACAACTTTCCGTCCTTTATGTTGTGGAAAAACATCATCATCATGAAAATAAACATCATTGCGAAGATGAAATGTATATACTTTCCCATCACCCGAAATTTCCCATGAATGAGCAATACATGGCGTTATATTCATATTACTGTCTGTCTGAACCAATCCGTTAAATAGTTGGTTTACTGCCCAGATGTTCGCATTATCACGTGCAAAAGCAGGGTCCAGTGAAGAAATCCCGGCTGACTCATTAAAATAAAACACTTTTTTATGATTTACCTTCTTTTCTCCGCTAACACACGAGTTTAATGTTATTAAAAACAAACCGATGAACAGCAAAAACAAATGTCTCATCATGAAAAATCCGGACTTTATTTGAAGTCCCGAAAATACAGCGAATTGTTGAGACAGAATGCAGTCTATCTGATCTTCTTCCATAAAAACTCAGAAAGACGTATCTTTGCAGCTATGTCAGCAGGAAACGTCGCCTATTATACTTTAGGATGCAAACTCAATTTTTCAGAAACTTCAGGAATTTCGAAGATTTTTTCGGAGAAAGGATTCAATAAAGTCGGGTTTGAAGAAACTGCTGATATTTATGTAATTAATACATGTTCAGTGACCGACTTTGCAGACACTAAATGCCGGAGAATTGTCAGACAGGCATTGAAACAAAGTCCTGGTGCATATATCATCGTTACCGGTTGCTATGCTCAGTTAAAACCGGAAGAAATTGCCAAAATACCGGGAGTTGATCTTGTGTTGGGTGCTTCCGAAAAATTCAGGGTGTTCGAATTCATTGAGGCATTTACAAAACGTGGATGCGCCAGAATAGAATCCGGAAATATCAAAAAAGCTGATCATTTTTTTGCCACCTATTCTTTGGGTGACAGAACACGCTCGTTTCTGAAAGTTCAGGATGGTTGCGACTATTTTTGTTCCTTTTGTACAATTCCACTTGCACGCGGAAAAAGCCGGAGCGATACCATAAAAAATACTGTTCTCTCTGCCATAGAAGCAGCTTCAAAAGGTATCAAAGAGATTGTGTTAACGGGAGTAAATATCGGCGATTTTGGTCAAAACACCGGAGAAACGTTTCATGATTTAATTCTAGCCCTTGATCAACTAACCGACATAGAAAGATTTCGAATATCATCAATCGAGCCGAATTTGCTCACAGATGAAATTATTTCCATAGTGAGTAAATCAAAACGATTTGTTCCTCATTTTCATATACCATTGCAATCGGGCTCTGATAAAATTCTCTCTTCGATGAGACGCAAATACGATAGCGCGTTTTACCGCGCACGTATAGAAAGAATAAAAACATTAATTCCCGATTGTTGCATTGGTGTGGATGTGATCACCGGCTTCCCATCCGAAACAGAAGAAGATTTTCTTACAACTTATCGCTTTCTGAATGAAATGGATATTTCATATTTGCATGTCTTTACCTATTCCGAACGCGATAACACAAGTGCATTAAAAATATCAGGAACCATTCACCCTGAAGAACGTAGCCGTCGCACACAAATGCTCCGCATTTTGTCTGAGAAAAAACATCGTTTTTTTAACGAACAATTCATAGTAACAACCAGAAAAGTGTTATTCGAAACCGCTCATGAGAACGGACTTATAAAAGGATATACGGAAAACTATATTAAGGTAAAAATACCCTTCGATCCCATGTTGATCAATTCGATTGTTGAAGTAAAACTTGAAACCATCGATAGTGATGATGAAGTATCCGGCACTGTCACTCACCAAATGGATCTCTCATTGCAAAAAATAATCTAATACCCCACCTGTTACTGACCACTGATAACTGACTACTGACAACTGTTTTATGAATTATCAACAACTATGTGTCGGAGCGCTCGAAGTTGTCTCTTCTGCAGCCGAATTCATTAAGAAAGAAGCATTACGATTCGACCAATCCAGGATAGAGTATAAAGGCAAAAACAATTTAGTCTCTTATGTGGACAAAGGTTCCGAACGAATTCTGGTTGAAGGGTTGCATCATATATTACCGGGAGCAGGTTTTATAACGGAGGAAGATACGCCTGATAGTGAAGGACAGTATCGATGGATTATTGACCCCTTGGATGGAACAACAAACTTCACACATGGAGTTCCATTATATTGCATTAGTGTGGCTCTGATGGAAAATGAAAAAGTAGTAATAGGAATCGTTCACGACATTCAATCGGGTGAATCTTTTTATGCAAGTAAAAATGATGGGGCATACCTTAATGGGAAAGAAATTCGTGTTTCTCAGATTGCACAGCTTGAAGATTCGCTGATCGCAACAGGATTTCCATATTACGATTATTCGCGGATGAAAGAATATATGCAGGTGTTTGATTTTTGCATGAATCAAACGCATGGTGTACGTCGTTTAGGATCTGCTGCCCTTGACCTTGCGTATGTCGCATGCGGTCGATTTGAGATGTTTTACGAATATGGATTACATGCCTGGGATGTAGCTGCAGGAGCTTACATCGTTCAAATTGCAGGTGGCACTGTGACAGATTTTAAGGGTGATAATGATTATATTTTCGGAGGTGAAATTGTAGCCGGAAACACATTGATTTCCGCTCCCTTTCTCGAAATAATTAAATCGAATTTTAAATAAATATCAGTATTGCGTGCTGGAATAGTCCAGAATCGCCTGGAATCGGGCATCCAATACTTCGAGTTTCCCGGCTGCAGCCTTGGATATCTTAATAATAATTGCTGTATTATCCCCTGTTTCCGGGAGTGAACCAACAACTTTTACAAAAATAGTTTTACCATTAAAAATATTGGTGACCTTAACGATCGTACCAACAGGAGCAGTTTTGTGCAATGCGAAATATTTTCTCGGATTAACATCTTCATCATCAATCCAGGCTGCAACGCCCTTTTCCTGAAAATCTTTTAGTGGTTTGTTGGATGCATTGAATTGCTGATACTCAGCAGCCATATTAAGTGGGGTTTGAACTGCAACTGTATCTTTTTTAACTTCGGTATCCGGTATCTTTTTAGGTCCGATATCGAGCGACATTTCAGCTGATCCTTTTTTGACCGTTTTAGAACTGTCAATTTCGGATTTTTTGACTTCAACAACCTTTTCAATCATAGGTTTCTTTTCAGGTTCAGTCTGTTTTTTATCGGGTGAATTAACAGTAGCCGAAACCGGTGTTGAGTCTGAATAACCAACAATCAGATTCTGATCAATACTCAGAAAATCTGTCTTCAGATTATTCATGCTCATCAGACTGGCGACGGAAGTATGATACATCATTCCTATTTTACCAAGATTGTCGCCCGCCCTGACTTTATATTTTAATGGAATTTTTACGACCTGATCCTGAACCGGTGTTTCCTGTGTGTCAACTTTAGTAATTTCAATGACGGGTTTCTCCACGACTTTTTTCAAAGCAGGTGTGGAATCTGCATCTGTACGTCCTATTGAAGGAGGCTCATTATAAGGGATGAAGACAATCTGATCTATATTAATTCTGTCTGAAAGATCTGGATTTGCCTCCTCAACCTGTTTTAGTGTGACATTATATTTTTGGGAAATCACCGTAAGATTTTCACCTCTAACGACCTTATGGATGAGAAATTTCTTTCCGCCGATTTTTTTAAGTCCAACTGAATCGGGACCCAAATATATACCCGCAATGGCATTAAATGAGCCGGCAGAGAACAATAAGATTATAATAATGATTGTCAATTTACGCATGTATGCAATATTATGGAATAACATCCCGCACTACATGAACGTTATAGCGGAGTTATGAACAGTAGCTTGTTAATCAATCAAATATAGCTTAGAGATTAACATCGTCTCAAGGTCTAATTTTGAAGTTGATAGTTTCCATACCCGATAATCGGGTTTGGTTTTCCTGAAAATAATGATGTATAAAAAGATCTCCTGCGTTTTTGCACTTCAATTCTTCGTTTTCTGCCTGACAATTACTGCCCAAAAGCCCGTTCCTCAGCCTGGGAACGGACCTTTTGTATTCTTTGATGACGATTATAATAAATATGATTGGCAAACTTTTTATAAGTTGGAGGCGGCAAATAAACCCATAGACCTGTTAAATCCAAACATTGAACTGCTTAATGCCGCTATTTTTTATGCATGTAACGAAGTCAGACAATCAAAAAATATAAAGAGCTTTATATTTGGAAGAGATCTGCGGGATGCTGCCCAGCGACATTCCCGACAAATGTGTGATTCGGGTTTCTTCGGACATAACAATCGAAAAGACACCTCAAATTATTCGCCCAGACAACGTGTTAAAAATGCAGGTGGAAGATATTTTATTGTGAGTGAAAATTTGGCAAGAATAATTCCTTTTAACCTGAATAACGCAAAAGATTATTCCCCTATGAAGGGCGAAAACCTTACAGGGAGTGCAGAATTTAAATATTTTGAAAAAAGCGGAAAGGATGAACTGACGCCTTGTTCCTACATTGAGTTTGCTAAAAAAATTGTAAAATATTGGTTGAATCAGAAAGCATTTCAGGAAAACCTGCTCTCAACTCATTTAAGTCATTTAGCATGTGGTATAGCATTAACACGATACCCTTTTGCCAGAAAAAATCTCCCCTTCATTTATGTTGTAGGTGATTTGGGAGGATATAAATTGGATTAATCAGTGCTTTATAAGTCATTTTCAGATTTCTTTAAATTAATTTATACTTTATTTGTTTTTTGAGACAATAATGTGTTATATTTGCACCTCTTAAAAAAATACCATATTTAATTAAACTATTTGTTAAACTAAAAAAAACCAAGTAATGGGAAACACAGTTCGTATCAATCTAAATCTCCAAACAGGAGCTTTTACAATTGATGGTCTAAAGGATTTAGTTAATTCCGGAAACGCGAAAACTTCCGGTTCAACAGGAAAAAGAGGACGTGGAAGACCTGCGAAAGCAGCGACTGCTGCTCCGGTTAAAAAAGGTAAACGTGGAAGACCTGCTAAAGCTGGTTCTGCTGCCGCACCTGCAAAAACCGGCAAACGCGGAAGACCTGCTAAAGCTGTTTCTGCTGCTGTTCCTGTAAAAACGGGTAAACGTGGAAGACCTGCTAAAGCGGTTTCTGCTGCTGCTCCTGTAAAAACGGGTAAACGTGGAAGACCTGCTAAAGTAGTTTCTGCTACTCCTGTAGTTAAAACAGGTAAACGTGGTAGACCTGCCAAAGTAGTTTCTAATGCTGCTCCTGTAAAAACAGGTAAACGTGGAAGACCTGCTAAAATAGCTACCACTACTGCTGCACCTGCTAAAACAGGTAAACGTGGAAGACCAGCGAAAGCATCTTCTGCTCCGGCGAAAACAGGTACAGGTAAACGTGGTGCAAAAAAAACAGTGACTCCAATTCCCGCTAACTTCGAGAAAAATTATAAAATGCTTTCTTCTGAGGCAGGAAATGTTGACAAAGTATTAATTGCCGGCTATTTCGTACAAGGCAATAATCCTGATGGAGCTTTTTCAGCTGTGGAAACTGCGAATGTGTTGACTGGAATTGGTTCTAAAGTTACCAACCCATCTCAATATATTAAACAAGGTCTTGATTCAAAAAGACTTACCTTAGTTGTGAAAGGTCGCTTCCGTGTTACAAAAGAAGGACAAGCTCATCTTCAACAACTTACCAATTCTGATCTGAGCTAGTATTTAATATCGTTTTGATAATATAACCTCCGGCACGAAAACCGGAGGTTATTTTTTATATTAAAATATGAAATTGCTCTTTACCCCCGAAGTTGATCTTGGTCATTATACGCTCGATGAAAATGAATCTCATCATGCTGTCCACGTTCTGAGACTAAGGAAAGGTGATGTGGTACAGACCACAGATGGAAATGGAAATATATTTGAAGCAATCATTGAAGATGAAGATTCAAAGAATGTTGTGATAACAGTTATTAGAAAGATCTCTTCCGCTGAAAAAAAACCTTTTTCTGTAAATATCGCCATTGCCCCGACTAAAAATATAGATCGTCTTGAATGGTTCCTGGAGAAAGCAACAGAAATCGGTATCGATAATATTTATCCGATTATTTGCCGGCATTCAGAACGAAAAGAAATCCGGATCGATCGGTTGAATAAAGTAATAATTTCAGCTATTAAACAATCCTTAAATCCCTTCTGCCCGATTCTTCATCCGTTGATGAAATTTCAGGAATTAGTGGAAATCCCTTTTTCAGGTCAGAAATCTATCGCGTCTCAACCACACGCTCAACAGGATTTAAGCACTTTCTGCCACAAAGGAGAATCTCAACTCATCGTGATAGGTCCCGAAGGTGATTTTTCCATGGATGAAATTCAATCCGCACAAAAAGCCGGATTTACCTGTGTCAGTCTGGGTTCTTCACGTCTCCGGACAGAAACAGCCGCCCTTTATTCATGCATGGCAATAAATTTTATGAATCAAAACTTGACTTTTTGATTTGGATTCTTTTACTTTGCACTTCAAAGTACTTTATAATATCAATCTATTTAATTTGTAAATCATGAGAGAGAACATCGATCCAAAACAAACACTTTCTGAAATTCATTCCATGATGGAGCGTTCCTCACGATTTATCTCATTAAGCGGATTATCAGGAGTCAGCGCAGGAATCATCGGGCTCGCCGGATGGATTGTTGCTTATCTGCAAATTCAGAACAGCAGGCAGGATTATATTCTTCTCGGCTCCTCTTTAGGAAATAAACAACTTGAACATTTCCTGATCATTGATGCAGTAATCGTGCTTATACTAGCATTATCCGCAGGTGTATTTTTCACAACCAGAAAAGCAAAAAAAGATGGAAATCAAATCTGGAATCCTGTGGTGAGAAGAATGATGATAAATCTCGCTATACCTTTATTTACGGGGGGAGTTTATTGTGCAATTTTAATCTGGCATGAGGGGATCATTTTTGTAGCCCCCTCAACATTAATTTTTTACGGACTTGCACTAATTAATACGAGTAAATATACACTTTCGGATATCAGATATCTTGGTATTTCCGAAATCTTTCTTGGTTTGGCAGGGATGGCATGGCCTGATTATGGCATCATTCTCTGGCTTATCGGATTTTCTATCCTCCATATCATTTATGGAACAATTATGTATTTCAAATACGAGAGATGAAAGACATAATCGATCAACTGAATAAAGTATTCGACAACAAAGCCCGCCTTGGAATTATGTCTGTTCTTCTCGTAAACGACCGGCTAAATTTTAATGCGCTGAAAGAATTGCTTGAAATGACAGATGGCAATTTGTCGAGCCACCTCTCAACACTTGAAAAAAACAAATATATAGAAGTGAAAAAACAGTTTATTGAAAGAAAAACCAATACGACATATAGGGTAACTCCACTTGGAAAACGAAGCTTTCAAATTCACCTGCAAGCACTCGAACAACTGATCCGTAAAAACACTAAAAATTAATCTCTTTTTTTAAGTATTTACTTTGTATTTCAAAGCACTTTATATAAAACTATAAACAAATGGACACAATCACACTATCAACTGACAAGCAGAATCCTGCAAATTACGCATCAAAAAAAACAATGGCTACGCTAATCTCAGCCCTTCTTTTCAGCTTTTTATTCTACAAACAAAATCCCGGGGTTAATTTTCTTATTTTTAACCTTTTTCTGATCTTTTTTACTGCGTGGATCAGACCTGCCGTATTATTTTCAGGGAGATATATTTCAACTGCACTCGGTTCTATCATCACAGCACTTGCGGTCTTTTGGTGGGGTTCGGTGTTGGCAACAATTTCAAATATTATCTCGCTCGCTTTGCTTTGTATTTTTGCTTCGGGTGAAGAAATCTCCCCTATCCCCGCATTATGCTTATCGGCATGGTCCGCATTCACCTCATTTTTCCAGGTTATCGTACGTAAACTGACCGGACCAATTCCTGCCATCGGATTACATTCGAGATACAAATCAAAAGTTCTTATTTGGTTCGTGCCCATCCTCTTTGTGTTTCTGTTTTTTGTGCTGTACAGAGCATCTGATCCATTATTCATGGACTTCACAAAAGACATTAATCTTGATTTTATCACAGTAGATTGGATTCTTTTCCTATTCGCAGGAGGTTACCTTCTCACCGGATTCTATTTCCCTCACGGCGTTCAGGCTTTCGCAGAAAGAGAAACACAACTTTCAAACACCTTGGAAAATATTCCATCAGAAACGTCTAAACTTAATACCGTACAAAGCGAACTCCTCTCGGGAAAAATACTTTTTACCTTATTAAATATCATGATTTTACTGGTGAATATAATCGATTTTAATCACAACATTTCTGTACAACCGTTGCCACAGGGCATGACTTTGTCTGAATATCTGCATCAGGGTATCGGAACTCTGATCATTTCTATTTTTGTCGCTATAGGATTAATTCTATTCTATTTTCGGAAAGAACTGAATTTCATTTCCAACAACCGTTTTCTTAAAACGCTTGTTTATATCTGGATTTTCCAAAACGCACTGCTCATTCTATCAAATATTTTCCGGAACAGCGAGTATATCAGCGAATATAGCCTGACCTACAAGAGGATTGGTGTATATGTATATTTAATTCTTTGTCTCATCGGACTCATAACAACGCTGATTAAAACAGCAAAAATGAGGAGTAACTGGTATCTGTTGAGGGTTAATCCATGGCTGTTTTTTATAGTTATTGTACTTTCCTCTACAATGAATTGGGATCAAGTTTTAACTGACTATAATTTAAATGCAACAAAAAAGAATCACAAACAACCTGATATTTCGTATCTTTTATCCCTGTCAGATCCCGATTACGCGAAATTGATGAAAATTGCTGATGAAGAAAATATTTCAATCAATTCCAGTCTTCAGTCCGAGACCTCATCAGGAAGAAATAATTCTCTTCTATCCAGTCGTGATGGTGACTATTCGTTTAAACACACCTTGCATTCAAAAACACTCAATTTTATCAAAAAATCAGAAGAAAGTTCCTGGAGAAGTTGGAATCACAACCTGCAAAACAGAGTTGATCATATCAGAGAAATTGCACCTGGAATAAAGTTTTTAAATCTTGCAAATACCGGTTTGGGAAATCTGGAGAATGTAAAAATATTCACCGGAATAGAAAAATTGTGGCTTCAAGGAAACTATCGTGTTTCCATCACCGATCTGAAATATTTTCCCAAATTAAGAATTCTTAATCTATCGAATATTTCAGAAATCGATATAAATAAAATGCCGCTCATCGCGAATCTCGAAATGCTTGATCTCTCCAGTAATCATATAACAGCACCACAACAACTCAATAAATTTACAAATTTACAATCACTCAATCTTTCGAATTGCACGTTCGACTCGCTTGATCGTATTGATGGGCTTTATCAACTAAAATCGTTGACTCTGAATGGAACGCGTCTTACAGATCTTTCCTTTATAAATAATTTTCCCAAGCTTGAAATCCTGAATTTATCGGGCATGAAATCTATCGAATGGGAACAATTTCCGGAATTATCCAACCTTAAAGAATTAGATCTCACAGGAAATAATTTTATGACGCTGAATTTTTTAGATTCTGTCCCATCTCTCCAAATCCTCAACGTTGAAAACTGCACATTATCCGACTGGCGAAATTTAAAAATGCCTCCATTTCTTAAGAAACTATATCTTGGAAACTGCAACATCGAAATTAAAATTGTCAATTACCTCAGAACACTATTTCCCGCGGTCGAAATTATAACGACGGAGAAAGCAAAGGAAAACAATTAATTATTTTCAGGAAAAAGAAAAGATGAGAATACAGACATTATCATTCCCCTCGAAGAAACTGATCTTACTGAGTATTTTCAGTATCTCTATGGCATTTATGGAAAGTGCCGTCGCAATTTATTTGCGGAAATTATATTATCCCTCAGCTGATATTTTCCCTATCCGTGCTATGGATTTTAATATTGTCTGTATAGAAATTCTGAGAGAAGGAGCAACATTAATCATGCTCATCTGTGCCGGCATTTTCTGTGGCAGAACGCGATTCCTCTCCATAGCCTATTCTATTTTCGCTTTCGGAATTTGGGATATTTTTTATTATGTGTTTCTCAAAATTTTGATTAGTTGGCCGGAATCATTTCTGTCGTGGGATATTTTATTCCTTATTCCTGTTACCTGGATTGGTCCTGTCATTACACCTGTTTTGGTTTCGTTCTTCCTCATCACCTTATCCTGTTTCATGATTTTGATGGATGCAAATCGCTACCGTACTGAATTCACCCCGACCGAGAAAACACTATTAATAACAGGCACGGTGCTTATTCTCTATTCATACACTTTCGACATGACCAAAATAATTGTGGAAAACGGTTACCTCTCAGATCTGCTCCGGCTCTGGAAAAACAAGGATTTCATGAATAAAATATCCACCTTCATTCCTGATCAATTTTCGTGGAAAATATTTTCTTCAGGTTTTGTGATGTATCTCCTGATGCTCTTGATATACATATTCAGACGAAAAAAAACATGCTGACCCCTATTCAGAAATCAATGTTTACTTTTTCGGTGTTTTGGTTGTGGTGTCCTTCGGAGTTGTTATCACCGGCGGAGTGGGTATATTTACATCCTCATCCTCAGGATACACAAAACCTTCCCGAAGAATCGCAATTTCGTACCTTTTGCCATACCCATTCGAAAGATACGTCTGTCTCAGCCATGGATTCAGAACCTTCAGAGTTTTGTAAGTCATCTTAAAATGTTCTGCGAACGATACTAGATCGTTGATGCTAGAATCTACGCTAACTGTATAGGTAGGAAGTTGTGGATATAAGTCCGTTTTGCGATATTCAAAACCGTACTTGGAAGGTGATGAAATCACTTCTTTGATAGCAAGCAGACGGGCAATATATCGGAAGGTTTCCTCATTCAGCAATAAATCGTAGTATGATTTTACGCGTTGATTTTGTAATTGGGCTTGAACACCACCAATTCCCATATTATAAGATGCTGCAGCAAGCGTCCAATTTCCAAAAGTATTATAGGCTTCCTGAAAATATTTACAGGCTGCTTCGGTCGATTTTTCTACATTATATCTTTCATCCACATCTCCGGTAATTACCATCCCGTATGAGCGGGCGGTAGGATCCATAAATTGCCAGAAACCGGTCGCGCCTGAGGGTGAAATAACATTTGTAAGTCCACTTTCAGTCAAAGCAATAAATTTAACATCGTCGGGAATATTGTTTTTTTTCAGAATCGGCTCCATAATTGGGAACCAGCGATTTGCCCGTTTTATCATCAATAAGGTCTGAGATTGCCAGTAGACATTTACCTGCATTTCACGATCAATACGTTCGCGTACATCAAAATCATTCAATGGCACTTTTTCGCCTGCAAAACTTAACTCTTTCGGGATATCCACAGCAAATACATGATACTTTTCGGGGACGACCCCACCACCTCTCACCGGATTAATCGGATCTTTTTTACCTGAGTAAATAAAGAGGTTAAAAATTCCAAGAACGGCGAAGAAGCCTACGAATGCAAAGAGATGTTTTTTCATGATATTTTTGATTCTGAAGAATTAACCGGTTTTTTTTTCAGTGAAGCGAAATAAAACAGAAAAAAAAGACCTGCAATATATATACATGAAATCATTGTCATCATGTTGTTCCAGGTCTCCGCGACTTTAAATATTATATATAAAATCGGTAAGGAA
>JAHEYM010000036.1 GCA_023251595.1 Bacteroidota bacterium | reverse complement strand
CGTCCAACATAGGATGAGGGTTTTTAAGTTTTGTGTTTGCAAATTCAAAACTATATGAAACCTTCATCCCTATGTTACTGAATTACACATAGTTATGCACTAACTTAATGACATTGCCCTACGGGACAAATTATATATAAATCTTTCTCTCCTGCATTTCGTGTCGGCGGGCTAGGTACTTTTTCACTCTTTCCTTCTTTCACTCTTTCACTTTTTTATTTTTTCTTCTTTTTCACTCTAATTTTCTTATGTACTTTTTCAAATATTCTCAATAAATATTCTTCGAGATTTTCTCCACCGTTGGAAGGAATAGTTTGAAGAGCGGTGGCAAATCGATCCATGATTAAATTATAACGACCAAAAATTTCCTCAAGTATTTTCTGATCACCGGTTTCCCAATATTTTCCTTCATCATACATCTCAAAACGACCGAAATATTTATTGCTTAAATATTTCATCAAATGAATGATAAGCATGTGAATTTGAATACCGGCGTATTGGGTTTTCACGGAAATCGTATACAAATACTCTTGATAGTCTTTATCGTCCGAGTTTCCATAAAATTCCAAATGCATTGCCGTACTCATTTTTCCATTCGAAAGAAAACTTATAGAAACGGTTTCACAATCGGGTGGTGTAAAATGTATTCCATAGATTTTATCTGAATATTTTTCCGATCTAAAGTTTGGATCAGGAAATTCAGTTTCGAAAACGCGATATTTCCATTTGTGAACTTTGGCTACTTCTTCGACTTCTTCGATCATTTCCGGAAGAGAAGCACCAACTTTAAAGCTTCCGTTGTAGTGAATACTGAGTCCCATGTTTGAAAAGGTTTTAGTTAGGAAAAGAAAAATTCAGTTAGCGGGACGAATGTAGGGTGTTTCTCCCACTTCACCCAAAATTTTACACAATTGATGCTAAAAACTTTCTTTCAAGTCTCTTTTCAAGGTGTGGGAACGCAAAGGAGTCAAATTTTATTCGACCTGTTCAATCTCGTCATAATTTAGAAACTAATTGATTTTCAGCAACTTAAGTTTCACAATAAGTTAGGCTGTTAAAAAGTTATTAACAAGTGTGGGAAAAAGTGGGAGAAAGTGGAATTTTCCTCCTTATCTTTACCGCCTTAAAGGGATAAGTGGGTTTCCCCACACCAAACTTAACCGAAACAATGACCCAGTTCCTCGGAGAATTTGAATGCAAGCTTGATGCGAAAGGCAGACTGACACTGCCTTCTGCACTCATGAAGCAGCTTTCTCCAACCACACAGGGAAAGTTTGTGATCAATCGTGGTTTCGAGAAATGTCTGACGCTCTTCCCTAACGATGAATGGCAGAAGGAGAGCGCTGAGGTGAACAAGCTCAACATTTACATCAAACAAAATCGTGAATTCGTCCGCAGCTTCAATCGTGGGGCAACCGCTCTCGAATTGGATGGCGTGAATCGCGTGTTGATACCAAAACAATTACTTGATTACGCGGGTGTTGACAAGGAGGTAATCCTCTCGGCATTTGGTAATCGCATCGAGATCTGGAATAAGAGCACTTATGAAAATCTGCTGAACGAAGAGCCGGAAGGTTACGCGAAACTGGCAGAAGAGGTGATGGGCAAACTAAATAAACCTACCGACACGAGTGGTGTATCATGAACCCGTCCTGCTCCGCGAGAGCGTTGACGGTCTGAATATTCATGCCGATGGGATTTATGTCGATGTAACATTTGGCGGAGGCGGTCACTCGAGAGAAATATTATCGAGATTAAAATGAGGGAGATTAATTGCATTCGATCAGGACCCGGCGGCGGAACGAAATAAAATTGATGACGAAAGATTCCTATTAATAAGAAGCAGTTTCAGGTTTTTGAAAAAATATTTGAGATACCACCAAGCGCTTCCTGCAGATGGCATTCTGGCAGACTTAGGTGTTTCGTCTCATCAATTTGACGAAGCAGAAAGAGGTTTTTCTACACGATTTGAGGGTGAATTAGATATGAGAATGAACCCGGGAATTTCCCGAAGTGCGTCTGATATTATTAATCAATATTCGGAGGAAGAACTCTCCCGGATATTTATGGAATATGGTGAAATTACAAATGCGCGGAAACTCGCAAATCTGATTGTTAACGAAAGAAAAAATAATCCTGTTAAAACAACAGGAGAATTAGTTGATATAATCCGGCTCCAGGCGTATGGTGCACGTGAACAACAATATTTTGCAAAAGTATTCCAGGCATTGAGAATTGAAGTCAATGAAGAGCTCACCGCAATTGATGAAATGTTGAATGACTCAGCAGAGGTATTAAATAATGGAGGACGATTAGCTGTAATCAGTTACCATTCTTTAGAAGACCGTCTGGTGAAAAATTTCTTTCAGACAGGAAATAGAGAAGGAGAATCGAAAAAAGATTTCTACGGAAATAAAGAAAATGTGCCATTTAGATCAATTACAAAAAAACCAATTATTCCGTCCGAGGAAGAATTAAAAAAAAATCCACGATCGAGAAGTGCGAAACTGAGAGTAGGGGAAAGGATAATTAACAATTAACAATGAATAATTAACAATTAATTCTATTGCTTATGACTTACTACTTAAGACTTACCACTGATTACCGAGAATGACTGACGATATTGACGCTTCCGAATTCATTGTTGAAGAACACTTGAATGAGAAAGCAAAACCAAAAAAACGCAAGCGGAAATGGAGATTCAATGTTTTCACTAAGGAGAGAGTGGCGAGCACAATGCCATTTATCTTCTTCCTTGCAACATTGGCCATCATATATATATCTAATTCTTATTACGCAGAAAAAAACATCAGGGATATAGATATGACAACTAAAGAATTGAGACAATTAAAATCAGAATACGTCGCTACAAAAAGAATGTTGGAAGATAGCAGTCGGCAGACTGTAGTAGCGAAGAAGGCATTGGCATTGAATCTCAAGGATTCTGCCGTTGCGCCACGAAAAATTACAATCCTAACAGCAGACAATAAATAAAAAATAAGTGTCAGAAGAGAAAAAAAATATCAGAAAAGAATTTGTCGTACGTGTGTACATCGTGTATTTCGGTGTGATGCTATTCGGTATAGCTATTCTTTTAAGGATATTGGATTTACAGGTGGTTCAGGGAAGTCATTGGAGAAGCAAAGCTGACAGTATGAGCACTGAACTCCGGAACATTGAAGCAGTTCGGGGAAATATATATTCAGACGATGGAAGCCTGATGGCTACTTCGAGTCCTTCTTATGAAATCAGATTAGACGTCGGAACGCCTTCCATTACAAAAACAATTTGGGATGAGAATGTGGATGGACTTGCATCAGCTTTTGCTGATCTTTTTAAGGATCGGACAAAAAATGAATATCTGCGAGATTTGAAAATTGCACAGACGGAACATGACAGATATCATTTAATTCAAAGAGAAGTAAGTTTTGATAAGGTTAGAGAATTAAATGCACTGTCATATTTCAAAAAAGGAAAATTCAAAAACGGTCTGATCACTATTCAAAAAAATCTACGTGAGAAACCATTGGAGCAACTAGCTTCACGTACGATAGGATATCCCCCATCTGAAGGAAGAACAGCAGTTGGAATTGAAGGCGCGTTTGACTCCATCCTTGCCGGCGTGAGTGGAAAGAGATTGGAACAGAAAATTGCGGGTGGAATATGGAAACCCCTGAGAGATGCAAATTCCATTGAACCGCAGGATGGGCATGATGTTATTTCTACGATCGATAAAAATATACAGGACGTTGCTGAAAATGCCTTAAAAAATTCATTAATTAAAAATAAAGCAGAATCGGGTTGTGTCATTATTATGGAAGTGGCAACCGGTGAAGTGAGGGCAATTGCAAATCTTCGCCGGCAGACAGATGGTACGTATGAAGAAGTTTTAAATTATGCTATAAGCGAAGCAACAGAACCGGGGTCTACATTTAAATTGATTTCGATGATTGCTGCGATGGATGATGGACTCGTGGATCTCAACGATTCTGTGAACACCACAGGTGGTGTTACGAAATATTTTAATCAGGTGATGAAAGACTCCCACGAAGGAGGATATGGACGAATTACTGCTCAGCGTGCTTTTGAATTATCATCTAATGTCGGAATATCCAAATTAATATATGGAGCGTACGCAAAAAATCCTGAAGCATTTATCGATCATTTATATAAAATGAAAGTAAATGAACCCTTGAATTTGCAAATTTCGGGTGAAACTGCTCCCGATATCAAGAGTGTGAAAGATCCGCGCTGGTCGGGTGTTTCACTGCCGTGGATGGCAATTGGTTATGAACTTAGGATGACCCCATTGCAACAGCTTACTTTTTATAATGCAGTGGCAAACAATGGCAAAATGGTAAAACCATTATTGGTAAAAGAAATTCGTGATAAAGGAAAAATATTAAAACATTTTGATCCGATAGTAATTTGCGATAGTATTTGTTCTGCTAAGACTTTGGTTAAGGCGAGAAAAATGCTTGAAGGCGTTGTAGAGCGCGGAACCGGTACTACCATTAGAGATACACTGGTTCGTATCGCAGGAAAAACCGGTACTGCACAACGTTCACTGGGAACAACCGGATATAAATCGACAGAAAATAAAGTCAGTTATCAGGCTTCCTTCGCCGGTTATTTTCCTGCAGAAGCTCCGGTATATTCCGGAATTGTTGTGGTGTATTCTCCATCCACAGAAGTGTATTACGGAGGGTCTGTTTCAGCACCTGTTTTTAGAGAAATTGCTGATCAGGTGTATGCTTCGAGAATTGAAATGCATAAAGAACTCACAGCATCTTATGTTCCCGGTAGAGAATACATTCCAAAAATAAAATTTGGTTTTCAACGCGATTTGGAAAAAGTATATACACAACTTGGTTTTACTGCAACAACTGCAAACCCTGCTGCCGACTGGGCTCAAGTAGTACCACAAAATAATAATATGACTTTGCTTGAAAGTAAAGTGGCAAAAAATATAGTACCCAACGTAGTCGGAATGGGAATAAAGGATGCATTGTATTTATTGGAAAACGCGGGACTGAATGTCAGATTCAGAGGAAGAGGATTAATTATTAAACAGAGTATCGGAGCAGGTACAGGAATCATTTCGGGAACAGAAATAATACTGGAATTGGGCTGATGAAAAGACTGATGGATTTATTATATAAAACGGGCATTACTGAACTGTCAGGTGATACATCGATTCTTGTACATACGATCTGTACAGATAATCGTAAAGTGACGTCAGATTCTGTTTTTGTAGCTGTACGTGGTACGAATACCGATGGACATATATATATAGATTCAGCTATTGATCATGGTGCGACATCTGTAGTTTGTGAAGAATTTCCATCCACACTGAGGAAAGGAATTACATACGTCAAAGTAAGAAGCAGTTCTATAGCACTTGGTTTTATGGCATCGAATTTTTATGACAATCCATCCTCAAAAATGAAAGTCGTCGGTGTTACCGGAACGAACGGAAAAACGACTGTTGCAACGCTTCTCTATCAGTTATTCAGTCATTCAAATAAATGCGGACTTATTTCGACGGTAAAATATATAGTAAATGATGAAATAATTCCTTCAACCCACACAACACCTGATGCCGTGAGTTTGAACGGACTAATGTCGCACATGGTCGATGAAGGTTGTACATATTGTTTCATGGAAGTAAGTTCGCATGCAATAGAACAGAATCGGATAGCGGGTTTGGACTTTGTTGGTGGCGTATTTACGAATCTTACACATGATCATCTAGATTATCACAAAAACTTTGATAATTATCTTCATGCGAAGAAATCATTTTTTGATTCTTTAAGTACAGAAAGTTTTGCATTGACAAATGCAGATGATAAAAACGGAAGAGTGATGCTGCAGAATACGACTGCACGGAAAATGACCTACAGTTTGAAATCGATGAGTGATTTCAAAGCGAAAGTGATAGAAAATTCATTATCAGGATTATTATTGAATATTGATGGATACGAAGTTTCATGTTTTCTGATTGGAAATTTTAATGCATATAATATTCTCGCGGTATATGGCGCCTCAGTTCTTCTTGGTGAGGACAAATTAAAAGTTCTCGAAGAAATAAGTAAACTAATTCCCGTGGAAGGAAGATTTGAAGCAGTTGCCTCTTCAGGAAAAGTGATCGGAATTGTTGATTATGCACACACCCCCGATGCACTGGAAAATGTACTGTCAACGATCAGAGATGCAAAAACGGGAAGTGAAAAAATAATTACAGTTGTTGGCTGCGGTGGGGATAGAGATGACACAAAACGGCCACTAATGGCGAAAATCGCCTGCGAACTTTCTGATCGAATTATACTGACTTCAGATAACCCGAGGAGTGAAGATCCGGAATTTATCTTAAATCAGATGCAGGCAGGTGTACCGTCATTTCACCGTGCAAAAACATTAATGATCAGCGACAGACGTGAAGCAATAAAAACAGCGTGTACGTTGGCGAATGAAGGAGATATTATTCTTGTTGCAGGAAAAGGGCATGAAAAATATCAGGAAATAAAAGGTGTGAAATATCCTTTCGATGATAAACAAGTGTTGGAAGAAATGATGAGATTAATTATTAGTGGTTAAATTACAAAGTTATCGTACAGAAAATTATTAATTGTTCATTATTAATTGTTAATTAAGAAGAAGTGCTTTACTATTTATTTGGTTATTTAGATAAAAATTTCAACTTTCCTGGAGCAGGGGTGTTTCAATACATTTCATTCCGGGCGGCGATGTCTATCATATTATCGTTATTAATTTCGCTTTATTTTGGAAAGAAGATTATCAGATTTTTATTACGAAAACAAGTCGGCGAATCGATTCGGGACCTCGGGCTTGAAGGACAAAACGAGAAGCAGGGCACACCCACGATGGGGGGGTTAATCATTATCGCTGCAATTGTAATTCCTACTCTACTATTTGCAAAACTTTATAATGTATATATCATACTCCTGTTGGTAGTTACATTGTGGTTGGGTTTTATAGGATTTCTTGATGACTACATAAAAGTTTTCAAAAAAGATAAAAGAGGTCTCGCAGGGAAATTTAAAATATTTGGCCAGATCGTTATCGGTCTGGTAGTCGGATTCACGCTCTTCTTTAATAAGGCGGTAGTGGTGAAGGAGAAGTCGGTGAAAGGACAGGTAGTACTTAGCAGCAGTGGTAATATTGTTGGTGATGTACAGGATAAAGAGGGCGAAATGCTTTCGTATGAAGCGGGAAAATCTACGAAAACAACAATTCCTTTTTTGAAGAACAATGAATTTGACTATTCATCACTTCTGATATGGATGGGTGAGGGGTATAAAAAATATGCGTGGCTCATTTTTGTTCCGGTTGTAATATTAATTATTACCGCAGTATCGAATGGCGCCAATATAACGGATGGAATTGATGGGCTCGCAACTGGAACTTCAGCGATCATTGGCACTACACTTGGAATTCTTGCATACGTTTCAGGCAATATTGTTTTTGCAAATTATCTGAATATCATGTATATACCTAATCTTGGTGAATTAGTGGTTTTCAGTAGTGCTCTCGTTGGTTCATGTGTTGGTTTTTTATGGTACAATTCATATCCGGCACAGGTCTTTATGGGGGATACAGGAAGTCTTGCATTGGGTGGAATTATAGCGGTGTTCGCCATTGCCATCAGAAAAGAACTTCTAATTCCGATTTTATGCGGAATATTTCTGGTCGAGAATTTATCTGTAATTATTCAGGTTCTCTATTTCAAATATACAAGAAGACGTTATGGTGAAGGGAGAAGGATATTTAAAATGTCACCACTCCATCATCATTATCAGAAATTAGGTTATCATGAAGCGAAAATTGTAAACCGATTCTGGATTGTTGGAATTATGT
This sequence comes from Bacteroidota bacterium, assembly GCA_023251595.1. Classification (GTDB taxonomy): domain Bacteria; phylum Bacteroidota; class Bacteroidia; order AKYH767-A; family JABDAW01; genus JAHEYM01. The sequence continues at coordinate 7,226 of JAHEYM010000036.1, read as the reverse complement.
TAGCAGTTCTTACAATAGTAACCTTAAAACTGCGATAAAAAGAATGAAAAAAATTGCAGTTATAGGAGCCGGAGAGAGCGGAACAGGAGCGGCGCTGCTTGCGAGAAAGCAGGGTTTTGATGTTTTCGTTTCAGATAAGAATCGTATTGCAGATAATTATAAAACAATATTGTCAGAAAACGCAATTGTTTGGGAAGAAGGAAATCACACAGAAAGCTCAATACTGAGTGCGATGGAAGTAGTGAAGAGTCCGGGAATTCCGAATACTGCCGATATCTTAAAAAAAATTGCAGATAAAAAGATTCCGATTATTTCTGAAATTGAATTTGCCGGAAGATATACGAATGCGAAGAAAATTTGTGTCACGGGTAGTAATGGTAAATCTACTACTTCATCTCTCATTTATCACATATTGAAAAGAGCAGGAAAAGAAGTTTGTCTTGCCGGAAATATTGGTGTGAGTTTCGCAAAAGCTGTGGCTACAGGTTCATTTGATCATTATGTACTTGAGCTAAGCAGTTTTCAGCTTGACAACATGTACGAATTTAAATCAGATATATCAGTTCTCCTGAATATTTCTGCCAATCACCTCGATCGCTATGAATACGATATTAAGAAATATGCGGCAAGTAAATTCAGAATTACGCAAAATCAAACTGAAAGAGATTATTTAATATACAATGCCGACGATGGATTGATTCGGGGAGAGATGGAAAATAGAAAATTATCGGCCACTAAAATTCCTTTCTCAATTACTCAACAATTGCAGTACGGTGCCTGGATTCATGATAACACGCTTCAAATTAACATAAATACTAACCCCTTTACTATGTCCATCTTCAACCTAGCATTGCAAGGAAAGCACAATTTGTATAACTCTATGGCAGCAGCGGCAGTTGCCCGAGTGTTGGATATCCGCAAGGACGTGATCCGTGAGTGTCTCTCTGATTTCCAAAGTTTGGAACACAGGCTTGAGCATGTCATGGCGGTTCATGGAATTGAATTTATTAATGACAGTAAATCAACCACGGTCAATTCCACATGGTATGCACTCGAAAGTATTATCAAACCCGTAATTTTAATTCTCGGAGGGGTAGATAAAGGAAATGATTATAAAATGTTAAATGAAGTTGTTAAAGAAAAAGTAAAAGGAATAGTATGTCTGGGTACGGATAATTCAAAAATCCATAAAGCATTTCACGAAATGGTACCTGTCATTCAGGATGCATCATCAGCCGAAGAAGCGGTAAAGTTCGCATATAAAATGGGTAAAAAAGGTGATGTTGTACTTCTCTCACCCGCATGCGCAAGCTTTGATCGTTTCACAAATTTTGAAGAAAGAGGAAGAAAATTTAAAGCGGCTGTGAAAGCACTTTGACAATTAACAATTATAAACTGATAATTAATAGTTGATAATGAATTGGCTTTTTAAATATACTTATGGCGACAGGGTGATATGGCTTGTCATCATTTTATTAAGCATGTTCTCGATACTCGCGGTTTACAGCAGTACCGGAACACTAGCTTACAAAATGCAAGGTGGTAATACAGAGTATTATCTCTTTAAACATGGGGCTATCGTGTTTGTCGGATTTATCATTTTGCTTGGATCACATCTTATTAAATATACATATTATTCAAGGATTGCGCAAATCGCACTTTTTATCTCAATTCCTCTATTGTTGTTTACGCTCATTTGGGGTTCACATTATAATCAGGCAAATCGGTGGATCACATTGCCCGTGATTAATATGAGTTTTCAGACAAGCGATTTTGCTAAACTGGCGCTAATAATGTATTTAGCACGGTCACTTTCCCGCAGACAAGAGAACATCAAAGACTTTAAAGGTGCATTTGTTCCGATTATTATTCCCGTGCTCATTATTTGTGCACTTATTCTTCCTGCAAATTTAAGTACCGCAGCTCTTCTATTTATGACATGTTTATTGGTCATGTTTATCGGACGAGTCAGCATGAAATACATTCTTCTTTTAATAGCTGCCGGAGTAATATGTTTTATGTTTTTTATCAGTATTTCTCTTCTGACAAAAAAAACAGGAAGGATAACAACCTGGGTTGCCCGTATAGAGAATTTTATGCATCCGGTAGAGGATGATGATGGTAATTATCAGGCACAACACGCTAAAATTGCAGTCGCGGCCAATGGTGTGTTAGGCAAGGGTCCTGGTAATAGTACACAAAGAAATTTCCTTCCTGAAGCATATTCGGATTATATATATGCGATAATTATTGAAGAATATGGTTTCCCGGGAGGTGCAGCAGTGCTGATTCTTTATCTTATTTTATTTCATCGCACCATCAGAATTGTGAAGAAGTCACCGCGTGCATTCGCTTCATTACTTGCAGTCGGTTGCGGTTTTATGCTTGTCTTTCAGGCAATGGTGAATATGGCCGTTGCAGTGAATTTATTTCCGGTAACCGGACAACCATTGCCTTTTGTAAGTATGGGGGGCACATCCATTTGGTTTACCAGTATTAGTCTGGGAATAATTCTAAGTGTGAGCCGAGACCTTGAACAGGAAGAAAATAAAATATCAAAAGATAATTCAAATCAAATTCATCCCGAAAGTCTTGAAGTATCATATTAATATATATAGTTTTAAACCGGGAATTGTTTCTCCTACGGGAGCATCCGTCCGATCGTTCACAATGGAATCGAGCGGAGGGAGTATGGCTGGAAGTTCACGACGCGTAGGCCCACTGACTCCCCGGTTTATTATTAGCGGTGGTGGAACAGGGGGGCATATTTTCCCTGCAATCGCTATTGCAAACGCCATAAAAAAAGAATATCCTGCTGCTGAAATATTATTTGTCGGAGCGAAGGGACGGATGGAAATGGAAAAAGTTCCCGCAGCAGGGTTTAAGATCGAGGGATTGTGGATTAGTGGCATGCAACGCGGAGCTTTCACGAAAAATATATTACTTCCAATCAAGGTGATATCAAGTGTGATTCAGGCGAATCGTATTATTGCCCGTTTCAAACCTGATGTGGTTATCGGGGTTGGAGGGTATGCCAGCGGTCCGCTCCTATATGCTGCGACAATAAGGGGAATACCCACTCTCATTCAGGAACAGAATTGTTACGCGGGTGCTACGAATCGGATATTAGGAAAAAGAGTGCAAAAAATTTGTGTAGCATTCGATGGAATGGAAAAGTTTTTCCCCTCCAATAAAATTATTCGGACAGGTAATCCGGTTAGACAGGATATTATTAATATAAAACAAAAAAGGGAAGAAGGTTTAAATTATTTTGGATTAAAGGGCGATAGAAAAGTGGTATTAATAACGGGTGGCAGTTTGGGCGCCGGAACAATTAACCGAGCCATCCGCGACGGATTCTCTAAAATCTTAAACGAGCCCGTAGACGTAATCTGGCAAACAGGTAAATTATATTATCAGGAATTAAAAAAACTCGCGGAAGATAACGGGGTTGACCATATTAAAGTATTCGAATTTATTCAGAGAATGGATCTTGCATATTCGGTAGCTGATATAACTGTTGCACGTGCGGGAGCTATTAGTGTGAGTGAACTTTCAGTCGCAGGAAAAGCGAGTATCCTGGTTCCATTGCCATCTGCTGCGGAAAACCACCAATATATTAATGCGATGGAACTCGTGAAAAAGGAAGCGGCTATTCTGGTGAACGATTCTGAAGCTTCGGAAAAACTGGTGGATACAGCACTTTCACTTATTCATGATGAAAGTAGAATTAAATCCCTGGAAGAGAATATTTCAGGAATAGCTCTCCACAATGCAGCTCAAAATATAGCGAACGAAATTCTCTCCTTAATTAAAATAAAAAAAGATTAATTTGAAAAAGTATCGCTCAGCTTATTTTATTGGTATTGGCGGCATAGGGATGAGCGCAATAGCGAGGTTTTTCAAACATGAGGGGATGAAGGTATGGGGATATGATAAAACACCTACGCATCTGACTGATGCCCTTATCTCAGAAGGTATACCCGTTCATTTTGATGATGAGCCCGTTTTACTTCCTGCAGAAATAAGAGCATTGAATAATATAGAAGAGATTTTAGTTATATATACACCTGCAGTTCCGCGGACTAACAAAGAATTAAACTATTTCAGGAAGAATGGATTTGTTGTGAAAAAAAGATCTGAGGTACTTGGTGAGATCACCCAAAACCGATATACAATAGCTGTTGCAGGCACTCATGGAAAAACAACAACGTCTTCTATGATTGCTCATTTATTGAAACAATCTGATAGGGATTGTACTGCATTTCTCGGTGGAATTACAAAAAATTATCATTCGAACCTTTTACTGCCTTCCGGAAATTCCTTTGAAAACAAATATGAAACTCCTGTAGTGGTCGAAGCCGATGAATACGATCGTTCCTTCCTCACCTTGCATCCGGATGTTGCGATAATTACTTCCATGGATGCTGATCATCTTGATGTTTATGGAGATCAGCTAACCCTTCAGAATAATTATAGAAAATTTGCTTCTAATATAAAATCAGGTGGAATACTTTTCTCTAAACAAGGGTTGGGGTTTGATGATTGCACTACTTATTCTGTCGATTCCGACTCAGATATATATGCGACGGAAATCAGATTGCATAATCTTGAATATTCATTCGCTGTATCCGGGAAAATGGGTGAGATAAGGGATCTCAGTATTAAAATGCCCGGACTACATAACATTGAAAATGCAGTGGCAGCTGTTGCGGTTGGAAAATATTTGGGGATTCATGATGATCAGATCAGGTCAGCAATGAAAACTTATACAGGCGTTGAGAGAAGATTTGACATTCAATTTCATAATTCGTCCACCACATTTATCGACGATTATGCGCATCATCCTGAAGAAATAAAAGCATGTCTTAATTCTGTACGACTTTTATTCAAAGGAAAGAAAGTACTGGGAATATTTCAGCCACACCTATATACAAGAACGCGCGATTTTGCCGAAGAATTCAGTGAAAGCTTGTCTCTTCTTGATGACTTAATTCTATTGGATATTTATCCGGCGAGAGAATTACCAATCGAAGGGATATCATCTCAGATGCTGCTCGAAAAAGTAAGATGTTCTACAAAATGTCTTTTAACAAATGAGCAGACACTGGAGGAAATAAGACGAAGAAATATTGAGGTACTCGTAACCATTGGTGCAGGTGACATCGATCGTTTAGTAGAACCGATTAAAAATATATTAAACGAAAAATACAGAAATCAATAAAATGAAAATCCGAAAATTGCTTTTTCCTTTTCTTTGGTGTCTTGTACTCGCAGGTATCGGAGTGACGCTTGGATTTGTGAGCAGAGATCAGAACGGTGAATTATGCAAAGGGATCAACACTGTGGTTCGCGGTGTTCCTGCTGTTGCGGGAATATTTGTAGAAAAAGAGGATGTTGATAGTATTATTATCAGAAAATTCGGAATCCTTAAAGGAAAATCGATGCGGCAAATTTCCGTCGAAAACATTGAATTAATACTAAGAAATAACCCATTGATTGCTGAAGCAAATGTGTACGTTACGATCGATGGATTCGTGAACGTGGATGTTAAACAACGGACTCCTTCAGTCCGTGTCATGAATATGGAGGGTGAGAGTTTCTATATTGATGAGACCGGGGCATTTATGCCATTATCAGACAAAGGAAGTGCAAGATTGCTGGTCGTCAATGGATATGTATACGATAATTACCGTCAACGAACTGCAAAGATTCTTGATGTGGAAGATACTGTGAAATCAGGGAAGTATATGATGGATACCATTTTTACACTGGCAAAATATATAAGCAGTGAACCTTTCCTTAATGCAGAAATTCAGCAAATATATATCAATGAAGAGAGAGAAATAGAGTTGGTGCCCTATGTCGGGAAACATATTATTGTGCTCGGAGATATATCGGATATGAAAGAAAAATTTAAAAGGTTGCAGGTCTTTTATCAAAAAGGACTGAGCAAAGCAGGTTGGAATGTATATAATACTATTAATCTGAAATATAAAAACCAGGTCGTTTGTTCAAAATAATAATAAATTAATTCTCTATGGAAAACCAAGGAATTGTAGTCGGGCTTGATATTGGGACTACTAAAATTTGTGTAATTGTTGGTCGGCGAAACCAACATGGTAAAGTTGAAATTCTCGGCATGGGACGTGCGGATAGTTTTGGCGTAATGCGTGGTGTTGTTGCCAACATCGACAAAACTGTAGAATCCATTATCGCGGCGGTGAAGGAGGCCGAAATCAAAGCCAAAGTTAATATTAAAGAAGTGAATGTCGGCATCGCGGGACAGCACATTAAAAGTATGCAGAATCGTGGAGTGCGTACACGACCAAAACAAGAACACGACACCGAGATTACTCAATTGGATATAGATCTGATTGTGGAAGATATGAATAAACTTATGATGCTTCCCGGTGAGGAAATAATTCATGTAATTCCACAGGAATATATAATTGATGGAGAATCCGGAATTAAACAGCCTGTCGGACGTGCGGGTATTCGTCTTGAAGCAATGTGCCATATTATCACGGGGCAAACTGCTGCGGTGAAAAACATTCTTCGTTGTGTGAACAGAGCGGGTTTAATTCATGATGACCTTACCCTTGAACCTCTCGCTTCATCTGAAGCTGTTTTGGCTGATGAAGAAAAAGAAGCAGGAGTTGCGTTGATTGACATTGGTGGGGGAACTACGGATCTTGCTATTTTTAAGGACGGTATTATCCGTCACACAGCCGTTATACCTTTTGGGGGAAATGTTATTACTGAAGATATTAAAGAAGGTTGTCTTATTCTTAAAGAACAGGCTGAGCAATTAAAGACGAGATTTGGAAGTGCTCTTGCAACTGAAACTCAGGATAATGAAATCATTTCTATTCCAGGAATAAGAGGAAGAGAACACAAAGAAATTTCAAGAAGAAATCTTGCAAGTATTATTCAGGCAAGAATGGAAGAAATTATTGAACATGTTTATTACGAAATCCGCAATTCAGGATTAGAGAAAAAACTGATTGCGGGAATTGTCCTTACGGGTGGTGGTGCCCAGTTGAAACATATTAAACAATTAATGGAATATATGACCGGTCTTGATACACGCATCGGTCTTCCCAATGAACATCTTGCAAATACAAATATAGAAGAAATAAAAAGTCCAATGTATTCGACCGGGATAGGCCTTGTTCTTTTGGGAATTCAGCAAATGGAAAAAGATCCGGTGAAGCTGTCGACAA
>JAHEYM010000370.1 GCA_023251595.1 Bacteroidota bacterium | reverse complement strand
TATTGCCAAATAAGACATTTGACAAATAAGTTAGGGATTAAATCTGAGTTTGTAAAACATGTTTTTACGCTTCTCTCCGGAACTGTAATTGCACAGAGTATTACGCTTTTACTTTCCCCTGTACTGACCCGTCTTTTCACACCCGAACAATTCGGAGTGTTTTTCTTATTTACGAACCTGGTCAATCCTTTAGCGATCCTCGCTTCCGGCCGATATGAACTGGCAATTATTCTTCCCGAAAATGACAAAAAAGCTTTTCATACAGGTATTGCAGCGATATTTATTTCCGCGTTGTTCTCTGTTGGATTATTTATTATTATTTCAGCTTTTAATCAACCAATATGTAATCTGATTGGAAGTCCCGAATTCTCATTTTGGCTTTATTTTGTTCCTCCTGCAGTTTTTCTGGTCACATTTAGTCAAACTATTTTTTACTGGTTGATGAGGTTTAAATTATACACAGCTGTTTCTATAAATAAAGTTGCCCAAACTCTTGGAGGTGGTGCTGTTCAGTGGATTCTGGGACTTTCAAAAACAGGAACAGGACTTCTTATGGGAGATTTTACAGGGAAGATTCTGACAGTTATATTCGGTTTATTTCAAGTCTCGAAAAATAAAAAAATGACGGATCTGGCGATTTCGAAAAGCTGTGTCAGTGAAGCACTTTCAGCACATCGTGATTTTCCACGATTCAATGCAGTACCGGCATTTCTCGATAGTTTTGCATCGAACATGCCAACTTTTATTGTGAATTCTTTTTATGATTTGGCGACCAATAGTTTTTTTAATTTTTCGCGTCAGATTATTGGAAATCCATTGTTTGTTATTTCGGGAGCCGTTTCGCAGGTGATGTATAAAAAAATGGCAGACTATAAAAATAATAATGAACCTGTGTTGAAACATATAATAAAAACCATAACGGTTTTGTCTCTGTTCGCAGTTCTGTATTGTATATTGGTCTTTTTCCTTTCGGAGGAAGCTTTTGCATTTGTCTTTGGCGAGAAATGGAGAGTGGCAGGTTATTATGCAAAGTTTTTAGGGTTTTCATTTGCTGTCAGGTTTGTTGTTAGTCCGCTAAGTATAGTATTTCCGGCGTTCGACAGGATTAAGTGGGGAGGATTGTGGCAAATTTGCTATTTTTGTTCAATAAGCATTCTGTACTTTCTGAAAGGGTTCTCTATCGAGATGTTTCTGATTATTTATGTTGTAATTGATGTTATTGTGTATTTGTTATATCTATATATGATTCTTAGGGTAGTGAAAGGTCATGATCAAAATATCGGGATAAATGCATATTAGACAAATTGCCTCAAAAAATTATTTAATCATTCTCTACTCAGGGGTAATTCTTCTTTTGTCTTATGGTTTGATGAAGACCTCAGGAAGCGAACACATCAGTAAACTGATAATTCATTTTATTTCATTCGTTGTATCCTATTTAATTCTGAGAAATTTTTTTGCAGATCGGATACAATCTATTTCTCACAAACTTCCACCGGACAAAATCAGCGATAAAGTGACTTATGCATTTCTGATATTTATCATTGGGTTCATTCTATTTCATTTGGTGAAACTTGGTCGAAATCCTTTAATACGTGCCTTTGAAACAACAGACGGGGTGGAGGCGGCGCTCGTCAGGCAAAACCTTACTTCTGAATCTGAGTTAACAGTGAATTATATAAGTCAGTTTTTGATTAAAGGACTTATTCCTTTTTTTCTGATGTTTTTGTTTTTTACAAATCGTAAATTTCTATTCTATTTCTTTTTGACAGTCAGTTTATTTTATGCAATATCCTTGCTTCAAAAAAACTTTTGTGTTACTATTTTTGCCCCACTCTTGATCCTATTGCTCGTCCGGAGAAAGTGGATCATGTCCGCGTTAATCTCATTCATTGTTGTCGGATCTGTTTTTACACTCATATTCGCCTCAAACCCCGAAATGCGTGGTTATAAACAGAAAGGTGTACCTCCAACTGCATTTACAGACAATCTTGGAAATGGAATTACCGGAATGATTAATCGCAGTTTTGTTCTTCCGGGAAAAATTGTTTCGGCTTGGTTTAGTCTCGTGCCAGAGAAATACCCCTACCTGAACGGACATGGTTATCATTTTTTAAGCGTAATTCCTCATTATAAATATATCGATTATTCTAGAGTTTTATACGATGATCTCTATGCAAATTATGCACAACAAGGGTTGAAAGGCACCGTGAACACCGCGAGTTTTGTATATGATTATTCAAATTTTGGAATCATTGGGTTGATTCTTGGAGGCATGATAATCGCGTGCCTGTTTGTATTTATTGAAAGTATATTTTATCAGGCGGCACTTTTATCAGTGGTTCTGAATACGCTTCCGGTACTCATGCTCAGTTCAGGGGCTATTCCTACACTTATGTTTTCAGGTGGCTGGGGAATAATGATCGTATGTTTTATTTTTTTTCGTACACGTTTTTACCCGGCAAGTCGGACCAGTATTCTCATTAACAAAAATTGACACCTGAACAATGTGTGGTATAGCTGGAATCATTGGTAAAGGAGGTTTTGAGGAGCCTGAAAAATCAATCCGGATGATGACTGATCTCGTGAAACATCGGGGACCTGATGGAGAAGGTTTTTATTGTGATAAAAAAATTGCTTTTGGACACCGACGGCTATCTATTATTGATTTAAGTGATTTTGGAAAACAACCCATGACATATCAGGATAAATTTGTTTTGATATATAATGGTGAAATATACAATTATATTGAAATTAGAGAAGAATTGTCGAACGCCGGCTTCCAGTTTCATACGAAAACGGATACTGAAGTAATTCTGGCTGCATATGATAAGTGGGGTGAACATTGTGTTAATCACTTCAATGGAATGTGGTCATTTGCTTTGTATGACAAAATCAGGAATATTGTTTTTTGCAGCCGCGACAGATTTGGTGTGAAGCCGTTTTATTATTTAGAAACAGAAAATGCTTTTTATTTCGGATCTGAAATAAAACAGTTATTACCATTCATCAAACAAAGGAAAGTAAATCGTTCAGTTCTCATAAATTATCTTGTTCTTGGTTTGGAGGAGTATTCCTCTGATACATTTTTCGAAAATATTAAGTCGTTGCTCCCTTCACATAATTTAATCTTCGATATACACATACTATGAATTAAAAGTTGATCCGGTAATCCAACGTATGAATAATGGAGATGCAAAAATTTTATTTAGAAATGAACTGGAGCGTTCTATTTCCATTCGTCTGCGATCGGATGTGAAAGTAGGAGCTTGTTTAAGCGGTGGACTTGATAGTTCATCTATTGCGGCAATTGCTTCGGAATTATATTGTGCAACCTCTGCGCAACCTTTCACAGCAATCACAGCAACTTCGACAGACCCAGCAAATGATGAAAGCATGTTTGCAAAATTGGTAGTCGATAGATATTCGCTAAATTGGCAAACAACAACTCCTTCGAATACGGATTTTGAAACGGTTGTTGAAGATGTCATAAGAGCGCAAGAGGAACCTTTTGGTAGTCCATCTATTATCATGCAGTATTTTGTGATGCAGAAAGCTAAGGAGATAGGGGCGATAGTACTTCTTGACGGACAAGGAGGAGATGAGACCATGTTGGGTTATGAGCGATATTTTCCTGCATTTCTGATGACAAAACCGTTTTTCAGGAGGATTAAAGAATTTTATTATTGCGTATTAAATTCCCGAATATCAGCAAAAACATTATTAGCATATTATTATTACTTCACTCGTCCAAATCTACGTTTGAAGAGACAAATGCTGCGTGCAAAGTTTATAAAGGATGAATTTCAAAGTCAATTGGATTACAAGTTAATTAAGGAAAGTGCTGAATCATATAAAAATATTTCAACATTACAGTTGCTCGAAATTAATAGAACCCAATTACCGCACTTGCTGAAGTATGAAGACAAAAACTCGATGCGGTTTTCGATAGAAACCCGTCTTCCATTTCTGGATTATAGACTGGTAGAATTAACTCTATCTCTCAATTTGGATGAAAAAATCCGTCATGGGTGGACGAAATTTATTTTGAGAAAAGCAAACACGGATATTTTGCCTTCCGAAATTCTCTGGCTAAAAAATAAAATTGGCTTCGAAGCACCTTCAAAGAGTTGGCTTTCTGATAGCGAGAGCCTCCTAAAAGTGATTAGAAAATCAAAAATTATTAATATGTATTGCAATAGCAATCAAATAA
>JAHEYM010000369.1 GCA_023251595.1 Bacteroidota bacterium | reverse complement strand
CTTCAACAACAAGCACTGCATTAGTAACTTGGGGACCTCCAGGTTTCGGAACTATTACCGTAACTGAAACAAACATAGCCGGTTGTGCAAGTCCGCCACAGTCGCTGAACGTTACAATAAATCCAAATCCGGTTTCTTCACCCATAACAGGGTTGAGCCCGGCATGCCAGGGGGCGGGTGGGATGATTTATTCGGTGACTAACGTTCCTGGAGATACATACACCTGGAATATCGGAAATGGTGTTCAAACCGGCGGTGGAAACACAAACAGCATTATCGTAGATTGGTCTGGTTTCTCACCGGGATCAGTGAATGTAATTGAAACGGATCCGAATGGTTGTTCCGATTCCACACAAATTTTAATGGTTCCGCTAAATCCGCTTCCTTCGGCATTTGCTGCGGCAGATACGAGTGCAATCTGTCAATATGAAACGGTTCATATCAATGGTGTTGCAAGTGCAGGCTCAACTGTTCATTGGACGACCAGTGGCAACGGAACGTTTGATAACGATACCGTAACTTCGCCCAACTACACACCCGGTTCAACTGACATCGGCGCTATTACGCTTCTTTTCACAGTCAGCAACCCGCCTTGTCCGGATGCATTATTTACTGTGAATTTGTTGGTTCACCCGGCTCCAATTGTTACGATAACAAGCTCTGCCGATACGATCTGTTGGGGTGATAGTGTAACACTCACTGCTACAGGTGGTGTAGCATACAACTGGCAACCTGGAGGATTATCGGGTGCAACGATTACAGCACCTGTCACAGATAATACCGATTTCATCGTTTCAGTCACGAATACATTTAATTGCACCACAAACGACACAATAACGATCTTTTATTGGTCGCCAGGTATCCCAAGTGCCGGAAACGACACCACGTATTGTAACAAAGACACCGTTCTGTTGAATGGCTCGGTACTGCATGCGACTGGTGGAGTTTGGAGTTCTGTAGGTGGAGATGGAACATGGTTACCTGATAGTTTAACGCTCATTACCGGCTATATTCCGGGGGCACAGGATAGTGTAAATGGTAAGGTCACTTTGGTTCTCACAACGGTTGGTGCTTGCAAAAATCTCACGGATACAATTGTAATAAATCTTGAGCCATACCCAATCGTAAATGCGGGACCTGATCAAACGATTGTTGTTAATTATACTGCAACGATGAATGGCTCTGTCCAGAACGCACCCCTTTGGGTTTGGTCAACAACAGGAACCGGAACCTTCGCACCGAATGATTCCATGTTGAATGCAGTCTATACTCCAAGTCAGGCCGATATTCAGGCAGGTCACGTATTTCTGGTTCTTTGGTCCGTTGGTGGTTGCGAAGACTTCCCCGACACCATGGAACTTACGATTGTTCCAGCTCTGATACAGAACTACATCACGCCATATCCGAACTCTCCCGGCTCTAATGATTACTTCGTGATTAAAGGATTGCCAATTCACACCGGCCTGGTCATTATGAACCGTTGGGGGTCAAAAGTTTACGAAACCGACAACTATACGAATTCATGGGATGCACGTGATGTTTCGGCAGGTACGTACTATTACATCGTCCACTTCCCGGATAAAACGGTGACCGGATTTATTCAGGTAATTAAAGGCGAGTAACAGAACAATACTCAGAAAATGAAAAAAGGGCAGAATTAGTTCTGCCCTTTTTCATTTTAAGCCCGAAAGCAGGCCGCTTTTTATTAATTTTGACCGCCGTGAAATTTTTGCATAATGTGGGTTAGGCTTGCCAGTATCATACTGAGAAACCGTTTGGTTCTTCTGTGTGTTCTTAGTTTGATGACTGCCTTTATGGCTTACGAAGCCACATCGGTTAAACTTTCTTACGAATTTGCACAAGTGCTTCCGGAGACGGATAGCAGCGATATCGGATATAAAAAATTTAAACAGATTTTTGGTGATGATGGAAATGTCCTCGCGATTGGATTTACCGATAGTTCCTTTTATGAGGTGAATAAATATAATGCACTATACGACCTGAGTGAGAAAATTAAAAATATTGATGGAATCGAGCAGGTTGTTTCAGTAGGTCGATTATATTATTTTGAGCGGAATGACAGCACCGAATCATTCGACTTTAAACCGTTAGTTGTCAAAAAACCCGGAAATCAGATCGAGATGGATTCATTGCGGGATCGGATTTACACACTCCCGTTTTATGATCGGTTGGTATATAATCGCGAAACAAAATCATATGTTGTTGCTGTCACGTTCGACAAAATAAAACTCAATACAAAGAGCCGTATAGATATAATAAAGCAGATACGTGAATATGCCGATGCTTTTGGATCTCAATTTAAACTCGATCTGCATTATTCGGGAATGCCGTTCATTCGTACGGCTATCTCACGCAAAATTGCGCATGAATTGGTTTTGTTTTTATGTCTTGCATTGGCTGTTACGGCAATCGTGTTGTGGTTTTTCTTTCGCTCCTTGTATGTTGTGTTTTTCGCGCTTCTTGTCGTTACTGTCGGCGTGGTTTGGTCCCTTGGAAGCATAGAATTACTTGATTATCGCATCACGATTTTAACGGGGCTTATTCCGCCATTAATTATTATTATCGGTGTACCGAACAGCATTTTATTGTTGAATAAATACCAACAGGAATACAGACGTCACGGCAATAAAATCAGAGCACTTGCAAGAACGGTTGAAAAAATTGGCATTACTGTTTTTCTGGCGAACGTGACAACAGCGATCGGGTTTGGTGTGTTTTATTTCACACATAGCCGGATATTAATGGAATTCGGTCTCATCGCTTCTATGAATGTGATGGTGACATACCTTATCTCGCTTATTTTAATTCCGATCGTATTCAGTTATTTACCTGCTCCCTCAGACAAACACGTAAAACATCTGAAGGCAAAGTTCATCACTTGGTTTCTGACAGGTGTAGATAATTGGGTGCATCATTACAGAACAATTGTATATTTAATTGTGATTGTGGTAACCGCAATTTCTATTTATGGTGTTACCTTAATTAATCCGATCGCGTATGTGGTTGACGATTTGCCGAAAAAGGATCCTGTTCAGCAGGATTTAATGTATTTTCAGAAAAATTACAAAGGGGTTCTTCCTTTTGAAATATCTATTGACACCAAAAAAAAGAACGGAGTTTTTATCAATAATGCTTCCACCATATATAAAATTAAAGCGCTTGAAAAATATCTTGATGAATTTGATTCTTTTGCGAAACCACTTTCCATCGTTGAGCCAATTGCTTTTTCGTACCAGGCATATAATTATTATAAACCCAAAAAAGACGGGACGCAAAGATATCTTTTGCCTCCGCCAACAGAGTTAGATAAACTTCGGTCATATTTTAATAATTCGAGAGTGAAAGAAGGGAAATTCAGATCTTTCCTCGATAGTACGCGTCAGTTCACACGTGTATCCATACAGATGGCGGATGTGGGCTCGGTCAGGATGAGAAGTCTGGTAGATAGTATAAGACCTAAAGTCGATTCGATTTTTCCAGCAGATAAATATGACGTCAAACTCACAGGCAACAGTCTAATGTTTTTGCGAGGGAATGATTATCTGATTGAAAACCTGAAACAGAGCGTGATTCTGGCAATTCTCCTAATAACTTTTATTATGGCGATGCTTTTTATGTCTTTCAGGATGATCGCAATTTCAATTCTTCCCAGTATCATTCCACTCGTAATTACGGCAGGATTGATGGGCTTCTTTCATATTGCAATTAAGCCGTCCACTATTCTGATATTCAGTATTGCATTTGGGATTACATCCGATGGAACGATGTATTTTCTTACTAAATACAGACAGGAATTAAAAATCCATAAATTCGGTATTTCCAAATCCGTTTCAATCACTATAAAAGAGACAGGAGTAAGTATGGTATATACGGCTGTGATTTTATTTTTTGGATTTTTTATCTTTGTCGCTTCAGGTTTTGGAGGGACAGCGAATTTGGGGTTATTAGTTTCTCTGACGCTTCTGGTCGGTTATCTCTCGAATCTTGTTCTCCTCCCATGTTTCCTGTTGACATTAGAGAAAAAACTTACAACCCGGGCATTTCTTGCAGATCCGCTAATTCAGTTATATGATGAAGAAGAAGATGTCGATTCTGATGAACTCGAAATCAAACGACCCCCTCCCCCGACCCCACCCCTAACCCCTCCCCAAAAAGGGAGGGGAATACCCGAATAATAAACTACATTTAAAATAAATGAAAGGAATAATATTAGCAGGAGG
>JAHEYM010000368.1 GCA_023251595.1 Bacteroidota bacterium | reverse complement strand
GTCTCCTTCGATATCTATACTGTTTGCGAGGGTAGAAACTATTCCTGTATTTGAATGGAGATAAAAATTTCCACCCATTTGATTGAAGAAACCATTCAGATTAATATGTGTGTTGCCGGAATTATTATTTAAATAAATATTGCCACCGGTTATCTCCAAAGAAGTTCCGATTACAATATTTGTTTTCCCGGCAAGCTTAGACAGAGAAAGATTTCCTGAATTCAACTGAACTCCGCTCATTACTGAAAAAGCGACATCATGACCTGCTCCGGTGCCACCCCAGTTGACATTCATATTTCCGCCTGACAATATCATTTTACCTGAAATTGCAATTCTTTCAAATCCAGGGGAAGCATCCGTAGTAAACTCACCACCTGAATTGCCTGAGACCAACAAATCGCCACGAATATTTATAGAAATTTTATTTTTGTTGAAAGAAGATGAGAGATTCGTCAAGCCCACAAAACGAAAGATATCTGACGGTGCGAAGAAATTTATTTTAAGATCCCCGTTCACCTCAAAACGACTTGTGTCTGAAAGTTGGGTACATGCATAATGAGCCATGAAGATACCGCTCTCAAATGAGATAGAGCCGAAACTCAAATTAAAAATTCCCGCGTTAACTGAAGAAATATTATATATTCCGCGAAAATCACCTGAAGATTGATGATAACTTCCGTCAATCCTGCATGTCAGATTTCCGTTTCCTTTATTCGCGATGCCGTCATTACATATTAAATAAACAGATCCTGAATTGGTGAAATCTCCTGTTACATGTATATCTATACTTCCATCGCCATTGTAAATTCCGTGAATGGTTCCACCATTGTTGATAATTTCAGAAGTCGTGATACTAAATGTTCCGGTATGATCACCGTGATGTATATCGAGATAAGAATGTGAATTTGTGAGAATAATTTTCCCGATTAAGGTATTGGTTATTTCTCCCGATTTATCCAGCGTAATCCATGCATCATCTATGGTGAGTGTTCCGGCTATGTGATGCATTTCGAATAAATTATCCTGATTCCACTCGACGATATAATTCCCGGTTTTGGAATTCAGCGTTAGATTACCGAAATTACCGCTAACCATTGCAGCAATGGGAGCACTAACATAATCATACCATGTTTTAATAATCAGTGTACTATTCGGATCAAATTGTTCGGTGCTGTTACTGAAAAGTGTTGCGCCTGCTGAAGTGTTATTCCCGGGCTGCCACGTAAACGTTGAATTTGGACCAAGCACGAACAAGGCACCTGACATTGATTGTGTGATATTACCATTCAACATATCGACAATTCCATTTACAACAAAATCGCCATTTAATGTTAATGTTTTTTGCGTCTGAAAATCAAGACGCGCGTTGTCATTTATAGTAAGCGAAAAAGCCGAAGCACCAACGGAAATCGTAATATGATGTCCTGATTCGATAGTTACATGATCAGTCGCACCGGGAACACCTGCAGGAATCCATGTAGATGCATTTTCCCACAAACCACTGCCACTACTGTGTTTAACATCTGCGATTGCACTATGAGAATATAAGAAGCAGAAGAGTGCGGCTAAAATTTGAACCCCGTTAATCCTCAAAATTTTAGAGATAAAAGACTCATATATATTTGTAATGTTCAAGCCCGATGTATTTTACAATTTTATGATTAAATGATTTTATTTATTTTATGGTCCTCAATTTTATTCCCTCATTCCTTCATTCCTTCATTTTGTCACTTTGTTTCATTAATTTCTCTCGCACATGGCAAATTTTTCGCCTCCATTCCGGAAACTACTTTAATTTCTTTGACGTCGAATGTATTTTCAGCCGATTGTTTTGCAAACAATTTCATATTGGTTCCTTCCACATTGATATATCGGACGCTATGTGCAGATGCCTCCTCTTTTTTAGTGAAAAGCATAACATATATAATAATTGTAATCATTCCGAAAGTAAAAACGGTGATAGATCGACGCATGGTAGCAGACATTCTCAGATGCTGACCTAGTGTTTGCTTTAATTTGTAGTTATTTTTCATGGTTTTAGCGGGGAATTGGTTTCAGTTCGCCCCATGCCAAAATTACTACCGACAAAAAGTTGAAGTCTACGGGGTGAGTAAACTGGTTACAGATGCAAGAAAAGAGTCTTTATTGTTGATTTTAAAGTGTAATTAAGAAAATACCGTTCGATGTAAAGTGTTGGAAAGCAAGGAGAATCCGCAAAAATGAAACCTTGAATAAGAAAATACCTGCTGTAAGAAAATCATAACATCCTGCATACACACCCCTGCCCCTCTCGAGAGGGGAATAGAGTCGTGATCTTATGGAAATAATTTGATTTATCAGAAATCCGGTTGGTCTCTCTGTTCTTCTGCCGTTGATTTTTTCGCTGGTCTTAAAGTCTGTACATCATGCCGATTGTGAGATATTCATTTCGCCAACCGTATACTCCGGTAAAGATTGGTTTATTTCTTCCATAAAAATATTCTATTTTTGAAGATATTTTGGGTGACATTATATAAGAAATCATCGGCTTTATCCCATAATCAATTTCACCAAAATGCAACCAAGATCGGGTATGGTCATAATGAAACGGAGTACCACCATCAATTCCAGCACCAACAGATCTCTCTTTGTGATAAAAACCTATTGCTGTCTGAAATCCCATCGTAATGCAAAAATCACCAATCTTATAACCAAAATAGATTGGCACAGCGAAATAAGATGCATGAAAATAATCAGTAAATGAGTCACTTCCCGGCATCGCTCCCACAGAATCGATTAAAATTAATTTCATATCTTCACGACTATTGATTTGAACGAAAGATAATCCAAATCCCCATCGAATATATTTGTTTGGCAAATAATTACGGCTTATGCCGGCATTGTACGAAAATCGAACCTGTTCTTTCATTTCAGGTTTTGGCTCACTATAATCCAGTAAGTCTCTCATTATTCCAACGCCGCCACCCAACTCCAGATTAAAGAAAGCTTTTTGAGAAAAACTAAACCTTGAATTTATTAAGAAAACGAGAATACAGAATATTAGTTTGAAAACAACTCGTTTAAACACCATATTTAGCCCTAGAATTATTTTTCAAATATACGGAATAGATTGCGAATCTCAGTTTTTCGAAAATAACATTGTTCACACACCCCTGCCCCTCTCTCGAGGGAATAGATTGCGAGACTCAGCTTAACGTTCACATTTTCGAATCATTTTTTTTCGAATAAACTAAATATAAATGAACATCTCTAATTAGGAAATTCCCCTCTTGAGAGGGGAAAAAGGGGTGTGTCGGTCAGTAAAAACCTTTATCTTTGTAGTACTCTGAGTTTAATTACCAATCCGATGAAGTCTATATTTCACCTCAGTCTTTCCTTTTTTGTTCTGATTCATCTTTCCCTATTCTCACAAATCGATTATACCAAATACGTAGATCCTTTTATCGGAACAGCCGGACACGGACATACATTTCCCGGTGCAACAGTACCTTTCGGAATGGTGCAATTAAGTCCCGACACACGAAATGGTACGTGGGATGGTTGCTCCGGCTATCATGCTTCTGATAGCATCATTCTTGGATTTAGTCACACGCATTTGAGTGGTACCGGCTGCGGCGATTTAGGCGATATTTTGATTTATCCTTTCCCTGTTCAGCAATCGGATAATGCCAGAATGAATATCGCACCCCTCAAATTTCAACATATAAATGAAGTTGCGGAACCTGGTTATTATTCTGTATTATTAAATAATGGAATTAAAACAGAGCTCTCTGCAACGCCGCATTGTGGAATTCACCGCTATACATTTCCCGGTGGGAATGGTGCAATTGCAATAGATTTGAATCATGGTATTTCAGACAAAATTGATTCTGTTAATACCGTTATGGATTTTGATGGAAAGAGCATAGTGACCGGTATGCGGACATCAAATGGTTGGGCAAAAAATCAGGTTTTATATTTTGTGATTGAATTTTCTTCACATGTCGATCAGTCCGAATTTTATAAACGATATGAACCTGAATTCAATCCGAAAAACAAAATTATATATCTTCTTCCCCTCAGAGATACTCAATCGATCATTGTAAAAGTTGGTATTTCGGCAGTCTCTATCGAGAATGCAAAATTAAATCTCGACACAGAAATTCCGGATTTCGATTTCGAAAAAGTTAAAAAAGACGCACACGATTTGTGGCAACAAGAATTAAGCAGAATAGAAGTTTCCGGTGGATTAAAAGATCAATTCAAAATATTCTATACAGCGCT
>JAHEYM010000035.1 GCA_023251595.1 Bacteroidota bacterium | reverse complement strand
TAATTCCACCGCAACAAATATTTTAAGTGGGCTTACCAAGTATGGTTCGTTCAGTAGTTTGAACAAGGATATTGATATTGTCCCATTCTGCATTTCAGGTTATGAAAACAAAATTCAAAATCTAATTCAGGTAATTCAGACAGGAAGTATGAGTTTCAAAGGATTGGAGAGAACATTTAAAATGGGAGTTCGAAACTTACCTGTAATTTCAAAACCGGATGCCAATCAATTTATAACTGAGTGCAAAAGACTCTTAAGCGAATATGATTGGGAAGGTAATAAATCATTGAATCGTCTATTCCTGATTCATATTCCGGAAGATGTATATCCCGTCACTGATATTAATTCACCTTATTTCTCACTAAAAGAATTCTTATTAGAGAAAGGGATTCCGGTTCAAATGGTAGATACACCCATTTTAAATGACTCAAAGTATAAGGATTTTAATCTCGCATTGAATATTGTTGCCAAGACTGGTGGCACACCTTGGGTTCTGCCGGCAGCGCTTCCGGATGCTGACTTGTTTATTGGTTTATCTTATGCACAATACCAGACAGATGAACGGATTTATCGCACGATGGGATATGCAAACGTATTTGATCGCTACGGACAATGGAAATATTATAAGGGGAATGTTGCTTCATTTGATTTCGAAACAAAACACTTGCATTTAGCTAGCCTTGTGAAAGAGACTTTATTGCAGCGCGAATCTTTACCTGATAATGCTTTCATACAGATTCATTATTCAAGTAAATTTTCACGAATTGATAGAGAGCACATCCTTCACGCTGTTCAAACAGTAAAACCAAAAGCAAGGGTAAACTTTGTTTGGATAAACACCGGACATAACATAAGAATGTTCGATAGTCGGATTGAAGGAAATGGAAGTTTAAGTCGAGGGAGTTATGTAATCACAACAAAAAACCAGTTCTTTTTATCGACAACCGGGTACAATGTGATGAAAAAATCTTTAGGAACACCTGTAATGCTTGAGATAAATGTCAAAACCGAACCTTATAAACCGGAAGAAAATTTATCGTACAGAACCATTGCACAACATCTTTTATCTTTGACGAAACTCAATTGGGCAAGTACTCAATCAATAAACGGAGAACCGGTTACAACAAAGTATGCACGCGATATTGCTCAACTATCATCTGTGTTTTACAGAAGAAAAGGCGAATTTCATCTGCACAAGGTTCTCGAACAAACACCGTGGTTCATTTAACTAACAATTATGCACATGCCCCCCGAAACCCATATCACCCCCGATGCAATTGCTGTCATCACGCAGATAAATCAAAAGACCAAGCACGTCTGGTTATTCACGAAAATGGGAAACGGATTATTGATTTTTCTTGAGTTATCTTGCTATCTACTCATGATAAGCCTGATCTTATATAGTTTTTATATGCCCACCGGCGAGGTGCTTGCGAATAGAGAAACAACAGATAATCTAACGGTCGATACAACACTGAAATTTAAGGAAATTATCGATTTCTTTATGCTGCTGAAAATAGGAATTACATTGCTTGGTCTATTGATGCTTGTTCCTGCACTATTATTCAGGAAAGTCAGAAAGAAAAATAATTTGCTTGAAGAGATAAATGGAATAACTGCGGGGTTTTTGAAGGTGAGGAAGCATGAAGATTCGGATGTATATTAATTTAGCAGAGGATTAAAAAACTAAGCAGCATAATGAAAGAATCACAACAACGAATGATGCAGCACTCCGAAGTAAAAATTCGGCTGTTGCGTTTGTATTTGGAGCAATACTTAAATATTCTTTCGTCATCTCAATATATTGGCGACGTTAATGTGTATGATTTATTCTGTGGTGAGGGAATATATGAAAATGAAGGCAAAGGAAGCCCTGTTGTGATTCTTGAGATTATCCAAAAAATATTTTTAACGAATAAGGAAAATGGAAAAAGATCTGATAAAATAAATTGTCTCTTCAACGATATAGAAAAGTCGAAGATTGAGAAACTCAGATCAGAAATAGAAAACCGAAAGTTACATGAGCCGGAAAGCGGAAATCTTATCTTTTCGCAAATCGATTACAGAACGCTATTGCCAAACGTAATTCGCGAAATCAATAGATTTAATAAAGAAAAAGGATTTGTGTTTATTGATCCTTATGGTTATAAGGAAATAAAGTTAATTGATATCAAAAAACTAATGCAAGCAAATAAAGCAGAGGTTCTTTTATTTCTACCAACTCAATTTATGTTCAGATTTGAAACTAAAGGCACACCAGAATGTTTGATCGATTTCATTCAAGATATAATGCCTGTGGAGCAATGGCCTGCCAGTGAAACAGGAATTGACTTTATTGAAAGTTTGACTGATGCTTTCAGGGTTTCCATGGGAGATGAATACTTTGTCGATTCATTTATTATTTCCCGAGATAAAAATCAATTCTTCTGTCTATTCTTCTTCACTAGTCATATTTATGGTTTCGATAGGATGCTCCACGCAAAATGGAAGATAGATGAAGAAGAGGGAAGAGGTTGGCAATATCAATCCGAAAATTCTTTATTTAATCAGGTAGAGAAAACAGCAAACACCTATAAATTTGAGAAAAAACTAATAAATTTTCTTAGCACTGATAGATCAAATAGAGAAGTGTATGAATATACACTACACAATGGACATTTGCCGGTTCATACAAATGAAATTCTCTTAAAATTGCAAACAGATGGTAATTTAACCGCTACTTTAGCTGATGGAAAAGCAGCAAGGAAATCCGCTTTCTACCTAAACTATCAAGCTTGGAAAGACGAACCGAGAAAATTAAAACTGAAAATAAAATAATAAGATATGGCACAATCCTCAATAGAATGGACAGAAATGACCTGGAACCCTACCACAGGTTGCGATAAGCTTTCTGCCGGTTGTAAATTCTGCTATGCGGAAGTAATGTCCCGAAGATTAAAGGCGATGGGAGTGGAGAAGTACGCCAATAATTTTGAACTCACTTTGCATAAAGGTGAATTAAATATACCCTACACCTGGAAAAAGCCGAAAATAGTTTTTGTAAATTCCATGAGCGATTTATTTCACAAAGACGTACCGATTGCATTTATTCAAAAGGTATTTAAGGTGATGAAAGAAAATCCGCAACACGTGTTTCAGATACTTACAAAACGGGCTGATATTTTAAGATACTACGATAGCGAAGGATGGTTAGATTGGACTCATAATATCTGGATGGGTGTTTCTGTTGAAAATTCTAAGTTCGTAAAACGAATTGAATTATTGAGAGAAACGAAAGCCCGTGTAAAATTTCTATCTTGTGAACCCTTAATCGGAGCATTACCTGAAATGAATCTTGCCGGTGTTGATTGGGTAATAGTTGGCGGCGAAAGTGGCAGAACACCCAGACCCATGAAACCCGAATGGGTAACAGATATTAAAAACCAGTGCAAAAAAGCGGATGTCGCTTTTTTCTTTAAGCAATGGGGTGGCACTAATAAAAAGAAAAATGGAAGAATACTGAATGGGAAGACTTATAGTGAAATGCCGGTGGTGCAAATTGTAACCCATGAATAGATATCAATATATATAGAATACTAAAGCACTGGTCGATATGGACAAAGATCTTAAGATGATGCCCCTAAAGCAAAAGCAAGTAGTAGATGTAATTGAGAAGAGTGAATTCTCTAAAAGTCAATTTGAATTTTATCCAATTAACAATGACCGTTTCAAAGTCACATATTTAGCATTGCCATTGTTTCATTTTGTAATTAATGAGTATAAAAAGTGTAGTGGTGTTCCTGGGGCGAATGGCAGTAATTATTATAGCAGTATAAGTAATGATTGGAATGGGCACTTGAAAGCACTGGAAATTTGGCTCATTTTTTTAAGAGAAAATATCATAGTTGGTGATCCTTGGGCCGAGAATGAAAATTTGAAGGAGTTCTTCTTCGAAAATAATTTCAGTAGTTATGAAGAACTCTTGAACCCGGAGGAACAGGCTGTTTTTTGTAAGAAATTAGATTTGTTAATTATCCATATACAGGATATTGATGTTGACATAACAACAATCGCTGATGATATGGAGCATTTAAAACAAATGTCATCTAAAATCTCTAAGAAAGATTTGATGCTTCTTTTGCTTGGTAGCATTACTGGTTATATTTTGACTGGAGCACTCCCTCCGGTAGAAGCAAATTCCGTTTGGAAATTTATCGGACAACTTTTCAACATTGCTAAAATATTTCTTCTTGCAAATGGTAAATAATAAACTTCCAAAGCATTGGAAATTCAAAAAGTTGGGTGAAGTTTGTATTACTACAAGTGGCGGAACTCCGAACCGAGGTAATCTTAATTACTATCAGGGTGACATTCCTTGGGTTAAGTCTGGTGAATTGGACAGAGGTTTGATTCTTAATACTGAGGAACGGATTTCTGAGGAAGCGATTAAAAATTCAAGTGCAAAGATATTTCCAAAAGGGACACTATTAATTGCATTGTATGGCGCAACAATTGGGAAGCTTGCTTTTTTAGGAATTGATGCAGCGACAAATCAAGCCATTTGCGGAATTTACAAAAATGAAAATATTGATTCAAAATATCTATACAATTTTCTTTTTTACAAGAAACATAGTTTGGTGAAGCAAGGAATTGGTGGAGCACAACCTAATATCAGTCAAGGTATATTAAAGAACTTAGAAATTCCTCTCCCTCCTCTCGTCGAACAGAAAGCTATCGTAGCCAAAATTGAAGAACTCCTAAGCGATTTAGAAAACGGCAAACAACAACTGCAAACTGCGCAACAACAATTAAAAGTATATCGGCAAAGTTTGCTGAAATGGGCGTTCGAAGGGCGGTTGACTTCGACTTCGCTCAGTCAACGAAAAAAGGGATTGAAAGAGGGTGAGTTGCCGAAGGGATGGAAGAAAGTTCAAATTAAAGAAGTTACTTCAATGAACCCTAAAATTCCGGAAAGAGAAAATATATCAAAACAAATGGAAGTCCAGTTTGTTCCAATGAAACTAGTTGAAGAAATAATTAATAAAATTCACTTAACTGAAATAAGAAAGTATGAGGATGTATTAAAAGGAAGCTATACTCCATTTATAAATGGGGATGTGATTTTCGCTAAAGTGACACCTTGCATGGAGAATGGGAAAATAGCGATCGTCAATAATTTACAAAATGGAATCGGTTTTGGCTCTTCTGAATTTCATGTTATCAGAGCTAGCACTAAAGTCAAGGCTAAGTTTATTTTTTATTATTTAGTTCAAGAGAGATTTAGACATGAGGCTGCAAACGAAATGACAGGTGCTGTTGGTTTAAGGAGAGTTCCAAAACAGTTTATTGAAAATTATTTTATACCCCTACCACCACTCAAAGAACAACAACTCATTGTCGATGAATTAGAAAGCAAGCTCACCGTATGCGATAAAATAGAAGAGACGATTGCGAACAGTTTGCAACAGGCAGAAACATTGAAACAGAGTATTTTGAAGAAAGCGTTTGAGGGGAGATTGGTATGAGAGAAAAATATAAAATAAAGAAGTATGAACTCAAATTTACAGGCACAACAAAAATGAATGTGTCGTTTACACTTACTACAAACGACAATGAAATTACAACAAAAAAAGAAAATGGTAATATCATTTATGTGGTGTTAAATAATGAAGTTGTATTGTATGTTGGTGAAGCCAAAACGGATATTAAAACCCGTCTCGCACGAGGTTTTGCAACATATAGAAGTTTCAATAGAGGAATAAAACCAAGAGATGGATACAAAGGATATAAATGGATTGAGTTGTTCGAACAGCGAGTAAAAAAGCTTGAGATCGTAGTGGTTCTCTTGGAAATACTTTCATCAGATAAAGAAAATAAAGAATTTCGAGAATCTATTGAAGGTGAATTATGCTGGTTGGTCAGAGAGAAAGAGGAATGGCCGACATACAAGAATGAAATTCATTTTCATAACGGGGGAGGAGCGAAAAAAATCGCAAAAAATATTTTTATTAAAATAATGAGTAACAGTGGAAAAATTTAGACTAAAGCAATTAAAAGTAAGGGATAATAAAATATTTCAGGAGGCTCAATTTGACTTCTCGCAAGAAACAGATGTCTTTTCAGATTCTTCACCATATTTTACTTTAATAATTGGTTCCAATGGGACAGGGAAGAGTATTTTATTGAGGATGATAATAGATATCTTTAGGGTAGCCTACCAGAAGCAAAAGAAGAATGAGATATCTTATTACCCGATCGGTAAATATTCTCTTGAGTATTGTTTAGATGATGACTATTACACGATTACTAATTCCCGAGTATTGCATTCAGTTCACGCAGAATCTGATGGATTTAGTGAAGAGAAGGATGATAAAGGCATTATATGTCTTAAGGGGGGAGAAGAAATAGATTTTAAATCACTCAAATTTCCAAACTCAATATTGGCACTTTCGATAATGCTTGGTGACAAATATTTATTTTTAGACGATCCTTCAACATTTCCGGTATACAATTATTTAGGGATTCGGTACGGGTCAAATATCGCTAGAACACAATCTCATCTAAATAAAACAATTGAATATGTTTATGATGCCATTGATAAACAGCCCTTTATTGATTGTGTCTCATCACTTCTTTCCTTTTTAGAATTAGATAAAACATTTTTAATAAGTTATTATCCAAGATACAAACATCTCTTTTTTAAAGGCACATTGAAGCAAGAAGAGTTCGAAGATTATTTTCTAAACTATAAGGACCATTTGCACAGAGAAACTGAACCTTGGAGTATAGCAATATATAAAAAATTAAAATTAAAAGAACCAGGTATTATACCAAAGCTCGTAAGTCTATTAAACTTTTTATCGTCTCGATTGGAACGTGAATATGAGGGCTCAAGGACAAAGTACTTTGAATTCAACATTTTTGACCATGAGAAATTTCCTTTAGAATCATTAAAATTATTGCGCTATTTACATAAATTAGATTTAATTTCTTACCCAGGTATTGGGTTGATGCGAGGCGGAAATTATTATATGGCAAATGAAAGCAGTTCGGGAGAATATCACTTTATTACAAGTGTATTAGGACTCCTGGCAAAAATTCAGGACAACTCAATTGTTTTGATTGATGAACCGGAAATAAGTTTACACCCAAATTGGCAAATGAAATATATGGGTTTTCTTAATTCAATTTTCAAATCCTATAACACTGTCCATTTTATTATCTGTTCGCACTCACATTTTTTAATTTCCGATTTAGATGGAGATAATTCAAATATAATAGGTCTCAAGAGAGAGAATGGGAAAATCGAAACCGTTAAATTCCCTGAAAATATTAATACTTATGGTTGGTCTGCGGAAGACGTTCTTTACAGAGTTTTTGGTGTAAGAACCACTAGAAATTATTTTATGGAAATAGAACTTAGAGAATTATTACATCTTATTTCAGAAAAATCTAAAAACAGTACTCAGATAAATGGAATTATTAATCGTCTTCAAAAGGTTAAACTTAACGAAGAAGACCCTCTGAACTTAATCATTAGACAGGCTAAAAACTACATTGATACTTTATGATTCAAAAAATCCCTTTTGTGTTAAAATTGACGATTGCTGAATATAAACGGTTAATCGCTATTCGACCGTGGAATGGTAAATGGTCAGATGGAAATATTCAAGACATTGTAACAAGGATTAGAGGACAACTAGTATCTAATCAAACTTGTTGTGCTTACTGTGGATTACCTTTCAAAGGAACTAGGGACAAACAAATTGAACACATTGCGCCAAAAGCAGATTACAGGCAACCTCAATTTACGTTCACACTTTGGAATCTTGTTTTGTCTTGTGTCTATTGTAATAACTTAATTGTAAAAGGAACAAAGCCGACAATTCAATTGCCGGCACATCGCTTATATAAAAAATGCAAATTCATAATTGTACACCCATACATTCACGACCCTGCTGATTTTTATGACTGGATCGATGTTGGAGATAAAATTGTAATTCAGGTAAAAAATAATAAGGTTGAAGCAAGAAATTCAATTGAAATGTTTGGACTTGATTCAGAAGAAATGAGTGAATTGCGTGCAGGAATTTCTCTGTTACAGAAACAAAAAGATCAAAAGCCGATTAGTGGTTTAGATGAAGCTTCTGTGCAAAAAACATTAAATTATCCTAAATTATGAATAGCTCCAAGTCGTTCGATAAATTGGGTCACTCTTTAGATATGAACGATTTACTGACCCTTTGAAGCTCCTTGCAATAAATAATCTATTCCGAATAATGTAGATTTATGGATTGGGAAAATAGAGATTGAAATTTAATTTATAGAAATAATATGAGCAACAACACTTCTTCAATAGTCAGTAAAGTATGGTCGTTCTGTAATCCGCTACGCGATGTTGGGGTGGGATATGGCGATTATTTAGAGCAACTTACTTATCTGCTCTTTTTAAAGATGGCGGATGAATATAGCAAGCCACCGCATAACCGTAAATTAAATATTCCGAAAACATATAATTGGGAGAGTTTAATAAATAAGAAGGGTGCTGAACTCGAATTGCATTATGTAACCCTTCTTCGTGAACTGAGTACCGCAAAAGGAATATTGGGCCAAATATTTACAAAGAGTCAGAATAAAATACAAGACCCGGCAATGCTCGCAAAAATCATTGATATGATCGACAGCGAACAATGGTTAGTCATGGGTGCAGATGTAAAAGGCGATATTTATGAAAAACTGTTGGAGCAAAATGCGCAAGACGTTAAAAGCGGCGCCGGACAATACTTCACACCCCGTCCGCTGATTCGTGCAATGGTGGAATGTATCCAGCCCCAACCAATGAAAACCATTGCAGATCCTGCATGTGGAACAGGCGGTTTCTTCCTCGCTGCTTATGACTATATAGTTGCAAACAACAAATTGGATAAAACGCAAAATCAGGCACTAAAACTTTCAACATTCTATGGAAATGAAATTGTTGCGGGAACAAGAAGATTGGCTTTAATGAATATGTTTCTCCATAATATCGGAGATATCGACAGCGATAATTTTATTTCGCCTGCCGATGCATTAATTGCGGCTTCACCAATAACCTACGATTATGTGCTGGCAAATCCACCATTCGGAAAAAAGAGTTCTCAGACTTTCACGAACGATGAAGGAGAGCAGGAAAAAGACGATTTAACATACAACCGACAAGACTTCTGGGCAACTACAAGTAACAAACAATTAAATTTCGTACAGCACATTCGCAGTATGCTTAAAACAACAGGTGTCGCAGCAGTTGTGGTACCAGATAATGTTTTGTTCGAAGGAGGTGCCGGCGAAACCGTTCGCAAAAAACTTCTCGAAACAACCGATCTTCATACGATTCTCCGCTTACCCACCGGAATATTTTATGCGCAAGGTGTAAAAGCAAACGTCATTTTCTTTGATAATAAACCTGCAAGTAAAACTCCGTGGACAAAAGAAATCTGGGTATATGATTATCGGACGAATATTCATCACACCTTAAAGAAAAATCCGCTGAATATCGAAGTTCTGAAAGATTTTATAAAGTGTTATAATCCGGGGAATCGGCATAAACGCAAAGAGCTCGTTTCGGCTCCGCTCAACGAGCGAGGGGCACTGAGCGGAGCCGAAGTGCAGACTCCGCTCAACGAGCAGAGGGGGAAACGGACACTGAGCGGAGCCGAAGTGGCCGAGGGGACAGAGGACCGCTGGCGAAAGTTCACCTACGCCGAAATCATTGCACGGGATAAAACCAGCCTCGACATCACCTGGTTAAAAGATAAGTCGCTCGCAGACCTCGACAACCTACCCGACCCCGATATAATAGCTTCCGAAATAATCGAAAACCTCGAAGCAGGTCTGGCGAGCTTTAGAGAGATTATGGGGAAGTTGGGGGAGTGAGGATAAATTCAGACGTGAGCTGCGTCCTTAACTTCTTTCTGCGCCAACCTATAAATTAGCATCTTATTATCCTCCCGGAGTTGTTTGTTTGCTTTTTTTGCGGCGGCGATTTGATTGTTCAGTTCCTGATACATAGCTTCCTGTTTTATTTGGCGCTTAATTTCGCGAAGTTCTTCTACTTCTTCGGGTGTCTTCGGGATTAGAATAGAAACAGGTGAATTGACTTTTTCAGTTTTCTCTTTTTTCTGTGTTTCATTTTTCAAGGTTTCGTTTTTCCATGGTTCATTTTTCAGGGATTCATTTATTAGTGCTTTGTTTTCGGAAGTGAGTAGTCTTATCTCTTCTTCAGCTTCTCTGAGTCTTTTCATCAATTTTTTCATGTCATTGATTGTTTGTCGAAGCATAACAAAGTCCTGAACTTTTTCCGGCATTTCATCATCATAAATGTAAGGTGGACCGGAAAGCTTTGGCAGACTCACACTTTGTTTTGTTTCCATGTGTGTCGTTTTTTCTTTGACGAAAAGTTTCCGATATGTTTTGAATAAGGTATTCATGTGTTGTGCATTTTGAATTATCGAAAAGGTAACGAAAAGGGGAGGGTTTTATTTTGTGATCGTCAAGAGTACCGGACGATATTATGTGAGGTGGGAGGAAATGAAAAAGAATGAGGATTGGTCGATGTTTTAAATCAGACATCGGATGTATAGAAGGATTATCATTCTCTATTCTGATTCCCCAACTTTCCTTCTTCCAATAGATTCTCCAACCTGTACGGGCGCGAAATGATTGATGGGGGTCATCATTTTGCTACCAAACTTTCACCCCGGCTGGGGTTTTGGGGGTTAGCACCGTAGTCATGGGACACTGGGGGCTCGGGGGACTATTATTAAAATCAGAGAAGGAGCGAGTGTCCCAAGAGTCTCAAGAGTCCCACGATTACGATCTAAAGAGTCTTGTTATCAACGAAGCCTCTGAAAATAATTTGGCTGATATTCAGCAGTTTACATTCAAATATGCATATAATCAAAAAATATTTCACTACCCCATTAAACATTTTGGCTTTTTTTCTATCTAACTATGTAGAGTGGAGCTATGAGCTATGAGCTATGAGCTATGAGCTATGAGCTATGAGGTGACGAGAGTGATATATAAACTAATAATCTGAACAGAAAATTATTGATCAACAAATAATATAAATCCAATTACCCTGAAAGGGTATAATATGTCAACGATGGGTGTAACCCATCGAAAAGAATAACCCAAACATTTATGTTTGGGAACGAATAATAATAATACGAACAATTCCAATGGTGTAAACGAAAAATTAAATAGTGTCCATATTATCAAAATCCAGACTGGGATTGAATATATAATAATTCTCCTTTTCTGAACAGAAATGCTATGCTCTTACGTATATATATAATTGAGCTATGAGTTATGAGTTATGAGTTATGAGTGATGAGTGATGCTTGCCCGCCGAAACGAAGTGAAGGCGGGAGTTATGAGAGAATGGAAACTAACAAAGTTAAATAATAATAAAAATATTTTCATCATCAGATAATAAAAATAAAACAATTGAAGTTTAGGAGGATAAAATAATAAATCAAAAAAAAGTTTCACAAACGAATAATAAAAATAAAACGATCTCAGTTTAGGAGGATAAAATATTAAATCAGAAAAAAGTTTCACACACAAATAATAAAAATAAAACAAGTTCAGTTTAGGAGGATAAAATATTAAATCAGAAAAAAGTTTCACACACAAATAATAAAAATAAAAGAAGTTCAGTTTAGGAAGTTAAAATAATAAATCCGGAAAAACAATTATTCATATATAACAAAGGAATAGAAAACTTATAAATAAAAAAACAAAAAGAGAAGAAGCACGGATAGTAAATAAACGAACGGATGTCTAAGCAGAACAAATTTACCTCATAACTCATAACTCATATCTAACCCCTAACCCCTAATCCCTAACCCCTAAAAAGTCGCCTATGTAACAACTTTACCCTCTATGTACTTCTCAGGTAGTCATGAATATCTGAATTATATCGGGAATTAACCGGCCAAGGGCACAGCCGTTTGATTTGTTACAATGGCCTCCACTAGTATTAAAACTCTCAAAATGAGAAAAATTAGAACTGGCGTAAACGGCCTGACCGTCGCCGAAATGATCACCCTGGGTTGCTCGATCCAGGTAGCGTTAACCGGAAATTCCTATTTTCCGAACGCCCAAGCATCGTTGAGTGCATTCTCAACGACAATCACTAATGCGGAGAACGCTCAAGCTCGTGCACTGAAAGGAGGTAAGCACGACAGAGTATTCAGAGATCTTAAAATGCAGGAACTGACTGATATGATCAATATCATCGCGGCTGCTGTATTTGTAGAAGCGAGTGGCGATATAGAAAAAATCGTATCCGCAGGTTTTGATGTTGTGAAAGCACCAACACATGGTGCACAGAAGTTCACTGCTAAAAATGGTCCCATCTCCGGAACAGTTCTACTAACAGCCGAAGCCGTTAGTGGTGCCATACACTTCTGGCAGTTCTGTGCTGATCCTTACACACCTGATGGATCAGGTTGGAAGGATTATCCGGAAGGTTCCAAATCGAGGGTTTTTTTTAATTCATTAGAATCCGGTAAAAAATACTGGTTTCGTGAAATGAAAATTTATCCCGGTGGAAAAACAGATTGGACTGATCCTATTTCGCTGATCATCCTGTAACCCCATCCCCTGCCCTTCCCCAAAAGGGGAAGGGTGGAAAGGGGGGAATGGTGGAGCAGTGATTTCCAGTCACTCAATTAATTTAAATAAAAAATGTTAAACCGAAGTAGGGAGGGACTTCACGACAAAAGAAATCAAAAATATTTTGTAACAGTTCTCAAATTTACTCGTTATATTTGCACAAACATTTTTCAATCATGGCATTACCAATATCAGTAACACCCGTTCTTAAAGGGGAAGATAGCCGGAGATTTTATCGTCAGCTTAGAAAGGATGACAAAAGGCGCATTTCTAAAAAGGAAAGCGACAAAGGCATCGCGCTCGTTAAAGCTGTTTTGAAAAACTCTAACCTTTAAGCCTTCCGTTTTTTTTAATTTTTCTCTTTTAATTAATCTCATTTTTTCTATTTTCATGCAGATACAGGATTTAACATTTTCACGTCTTTCCAACCGGAAAGAAACAAAAGCTTTTGATTGTGGCGATCAGGATTTAAATGATTTTATTCGCAATCAAGCATGGAATTTCCAAAAGGAACTGCTCGCCGTGACTTACATATTTGAGAACAATCATGGAGAAATTGTAGCCTTCTTCTCACTTTCAAATGATTCGCTCTCAAATCAGAATTATGAGCGTTGGAACAATCTGAGTCGTAAAGTTTCCAACCCAAAAAGGAGAAAGGACTATCCAGCCATAAAAATCGGCCGATTGGGTGTCAGCAATATACATCATGGAAATCAATTGGGTTCTCAGGTGTTGACTTTTATCAAAAGTTGGTTCAAAGTTGATAATAAAAGCGGATGTCGTTTTTTACTCGTCGATTCATATAATAAACCAAAGGTTATTGACTTCTACCGGAAATACGATTTCGGTTTTTTGACTGATAAAGATGAATCCAGTAAGACACGACTCATGTATTTTGATCTGATAAAAATGATTCCTATGTAGTTTCCAGAGGTCAAAATAAACGTATTATCCACTCCGATTCACTCTGTTTCCCCAACTTCCCTTCTTTCTCCCAATTATTAAAACCCTTACGGGCACGGAAAATTTTGGGGGCATTTCCTTTTTCTACAAACAGGTTACCCCGCTGGGGTTTTCACTCCTTCATTCTTTCATTCTTTCACTCTCGCTGACATAAATGTCAGGGCTATTCACTCATGACTAATTTTATGCACTCTTGCTGTTAAAAGCATCCCAATCACTGCAACAAATTGGGGCACTCGTCGTTTAGACCTATCTTTGCAGTAACTCATCCTATGACTACCACTAACACCGGCTACCATCAGCTTATCGAAAAGCTGGATGCCTTTATCCGGAAATTCTATAAGAATCAGCTCATTCGTGGTGCTATCTACAGCTTCACCATCATGCTGTTGTTCTACCTGATCGTTACGGTGGGCGAGTACTTCGCTCATTTTTCAACCACCGTCAGAACTACGCTATTCTACCTCTTCATAGGTTCGAATGTCTATGTTTTGGGACGTTTTATCGTTATTCCGCTTCTGCATCTCTACCGTTTCGGGAAAATTATCTCTTATGAACAGGCATCGAATATCATTGGGAGTCACTTTGGTGCTGTAAAAGATAAACTTCTTAATACGCTCGAGCTGAGTCGTATGGAGAATGCAGAAGAAAATCCCGCAGCGCTCGAACTTATCAACGCAAGTATAAATCAAAAGATGAAAGAGCTGAAACCGGTTCCGTTCACCGGGGCGATTGATCTCTCACAGAACAAAAAATATCTGAAATTTGCCGTCGTTCCGTTTAGCGTGCTTCTTTTCATCGTTTTTGTAGCACCAGGAATTATCAGCGAAGGAACAGCAAGATTAATCGATCATAGTACTTATTTCGCCAAACCGGCTCCTTTTGAATTCGAGATCCAAAATAAAGAACTCAAAACTGTTCAGCAACAGGATTTTCGTTTGGATGTGAAACTGAAAGGAAAAGAAATTCCGGAAGTTATATATATAGAAATGGACGGACATCAGACCCGTCTCGAAAAAGAAAATACGGTTACGTTTCATTACGATTTCAGAAATGTACAGAAAAATATGCCTTTCCGTTTGGTGGGCGATGACTTCAAAAGTAAAGATTATGAGTTGCTTTCGATTCCTAATCCGATGGTATTGAATTTTGATATCGGTTTGGAGTATCCTGCTTATCTTGGTAAAACTGCCGAACATCTTCAAAATACCGGCGATTTAAATATCCCCGCAGGAACTAAAGTAAGCTGGAACTTCACCACGAAAAATACAAAAGATTTAGTGCTCACTTTCCGTGATACATCGCTCGGACTTCATCAATCGGCAGATAATCAATTTGCATATTCAAGAAAATTCTTTGAGAGTAATTCTTATGCGGTCAGCACATCAAATGCGCAGATTCACAGCAAGGACAGTATTTTATATTCACTCTCTGTAATTCCCGATTTATATCCATCTGTTGCGGTCGAGCAAGATCATGATAGTTTGAGTCCGAAAAAATATATGTTCAAGGGTCAGATAAAAGATGATTACGGATTTACACGTCTATCGTTCAACTATAAATTCACCCGAACCGATGATAGTCTGAAAGGTGATAAAGATAAAATTATTTCCGAAGAAATTAATATTCACAAAAATTTAACGCAGGACAGATTCTTCTACT
>JAHEYM010000367.1 GCA_023251595.1 Bacteroidota bacterium | reverse complement strand
TGCTGAGAGTGCAACCGCGAATGAATGACCTGCACCGATTTTTTCGGTGAGAAGCATATTGGTGATAAAATCTTTTCCGAAACCACCATATTGTTCCGGCACTGACATTCCAAGCAGACCCAGTTCGCCGGCTTTATTCATGAGCGACACCATGAGTCCGGGTTCATGCGCATCTAATTTTTCTATATTCGGAACAACTTCCGCTTCCAGGAAATCGGATGCACTTTGTGCCATCATTAATTGTTCTTCATTAAATTCTTCAGGAATAAAAATTTCACCCGAAGCGGTTTCGCGAATTAAAAATTCACCACCTTTTACGATTTGATTTAATGTGTTTTCCATGGAAATTATTATTATAATTTATTTATCGTTGACGCCACTTGCTCTCGATACCAATAAAATCTTCCAGATGATAGACGGAGTCAGCGTATGAAAAAAGAATGGTTCTATCGTCGACAATTGTATATTTTTTTCGTTTTTCAACGCTTAATTTTTTCAATTCCGGAAAATATTTCAAGGGCGCAATAAAGATGCGACCATCTTCTATTTTAATGGTAATCTTTCCAGGACTATTGAAGAGTATTTTCTCGATACTCATAGGATGATATTTCAATGAGGTAGTCATTATTATTTCAATCTTATGGTTGTTATTTTCTTCCCTTCTGCGACTTTATTGAAGTTATCGATTAAGATTTTTTGATTATTTTTTATTAATTTGAGTACCAAATTAATATCTTTTTCATTTAAACTGCCCTTTTCTTCTATCTCCAAAGATTTTAACCAAATCTTTGCCGAGTGTTGTCTGTTGCCTTTTTCTTTTGCGATATGAAGATGAGGCGGTTCATTCATGGCATCAAAAGAAAAGATATAAAAAGTTAAAAACTTATAGACGGCAATTTTTGGCATAAGTTTTCTCCTTTCTTTTCTGCGCAAAGATACGCAAATTCGTCTTCTGAATAGCTAAAATTTTATTAGAAGCGCTCTAACTTCTTTTGCCTACTGCATTACCCAGCCGTCTTTCCAGATTTCTTCGGTTGTTCTAACTAAATCGTAGTTCCCATTGCAAAATGAGTAATATTTGATTTCTCTGAACTTGAATCCGGCATTGTGATCTCGTATCTCCGTAAAAGTGGTGGAAGAGTAAACCAATCGGGGGAATAAAATCCCATATAACCATTTACTTCACCTGCTTTGGTTGCCAGAATCTTTGGAAAATCTTCGTCAAAGTACGTAATGCTGATTGAAGTTTCCCACAAAAAATCGAGCGGATTAGCTCGGTATGCATTTGGGATTCTGAGCATTTCATGGAACCCGGTGCTATCAGGAATAATAATAAATTCATGACCAGTGTATTTTCCGCCTGCAGCTCCGTTTGAACTTCTTATATAAAATATTTCACCTCTTTTATAAGTTCGGAAACCATGAGGTTTAGGGGCTCAGCTAAAACTCCCATAACAACCTACAGCCGGATTATATTTTTTCAGAACCCAAATGCTATCTTGTTTTACGAACAAAGCTAATCCGAGAAATGCGCCGAACTCTCTTCCACATATAAATCCGCCCTGATCATTAGAGGTTGAGATTGAATACAAAAGACAGTTCTCCCCTTTTTCATTAATAAAATTTAATGTATCCAGATACATTGTTTGGTTTCCTGGTCTCGGAAATGGAACAGGTCTCTGGTTTGGTTCAGGCCAACCCCAATCGGTATAATATTTTACTGGTGTTTCATCATTTTTCCAATATGCAAGGGGTGTGTTACTCATGCCATTAAGGTAGGTTCCGGGAAATAATTTGAACAGGATTTGTTCGGGTTGAAA
Source organism: Bacteroidota bacterium (assembly GCA_023251595.1). Taxonomy (GTDB): domain Bacteria; phylum Bacteroidota; class Bacteroidia; order AKYH767-A; family JABDAW01; genus JAHEYM01. The sequence goes on along the minus strand of JAHEYM010000367.1, from coordinate 2,467 downwards.
CGGATCTGAAACTTTAATGGTCGGTATGTCCAAAAGATTTTCGGAAATATATATTGGTTTTGGCTCAAAATATGGTTCAGGATCTTTTTCGTCATCAGCATTTATTTTCTTTTCGGGTTGATTAGTTTTCTGAATGATGCTGTCATGCGGTTTCTGCTGAGCCCCGTTTATTATTTCGTTCGAGGAATTGTTTTTTGATTGATTGCAACCCGTTATCAAAAATACTATACAGGTCAAAAATAATAAAGTAGATAAAGCTGTATAAATTCGCATTATTATTTTTATTTCACGAGAGTACTTTTAACCACAGAGTTACACTGAGTTTTTTCAATGAGTTTCACGGAGTTTTTATCCTGCGGTTTTACTCAATTATACTCTGTGACAGACTCTGTGCAACTCTGTGGGTTATTCTTTTAAAATGCTTTAGCGCAAATCAATTCTAACTGTCACATCAATACTAACTGGAACTTTTCTTCCGGATTGTTCACAGGGAGTCCACATTTTTGTGTTTTAAAAATAGGGTAGAGCTTTCTGAACCTCATCCTGTGTCCCTCTCCCACCTTGCCCGCACTGCGTTTCGGCAGGCAGGACGGAGAGGGATGAACACTCCCTTCTTTTTTCTCCTGCCCATTTGGGGAGGTTGGGTGGGGTTGGAGAAGGGTCGGGGATGAGGTCACATCATTTCAAAAATTCCTGCTGCGCCTTGTCCGGTGCCGACACACATGGTCACCATTCCGTATTTTTTATTCTGACGTTTTAATTCGTCAAGAATTTGTACGGTGAGTTTTGCTCCCGAACAACCAAGCGGGTGACCTAATGCAATCGCGCCGCCGTTTACATTTACTTTTTCTAAATCGAGAGAAAGTTCTTTTACGATGGCAACTGACTGCGATGCGAAGGCCTCATTTAATTCGAATAAATCTATATCGTCTTTTTTCATCCCTGCAAGTTGAAGTGCAAGCGGAATTGCTTTCAATGGCCCGATGCCCATTACACGCGGCTCTACACCTGCTACCGCATACGTTACAAATCGTGCAATGGGTTGAAGATTTAATTCTTTCACCATTTTTTCCGACATCACTAAAACAAATGCAGCACCGTCGGAAGTCTGTGAAGAATTTCCGGCAGTCACACTTCCACCTACTGAAAAAACCGGTTTTAATTTTGCAAGTTTATCTATAGATGTATCAGCACGCGGACCTTCATCCGTATCAACTATATATGTATTAGAAACTTTTTTTCCTTTTTCATCCACAAAAATATCTTCAACATTAACAGGAACAATCTGCGATTTAAAATAACCTGATTTAATTGCATTTGTCGCCCGTTGATGCGAACGAAATGCAAACTGATCCTGTTCATCGCGCGAAACTTTATAATCGTTTGCAACCGCCTCCGCAGTCAATCCCATTCCCCAATAATAATCAGGATGTGCATTTGCAACTTTATAATTCGGAGTAATTCTCCACCCACCAAACGGAATCGGCGACATACATTCAACACCACCAGCTAAAATACAATTAGCAAGACCCGAGTGAATTTTTGCAGCTGCAATCGCGATCGATTCGAGACCAGAGGAACAATAACGATTTACCGTCATTCCCGGAACTTTCCAGGTGTTGAGTCCCATTAATGCAACCATTCTTCCAATGTTCAGGCCTTGTTCTGCTTCGGGCGTGGCATTTCCTACAATGACATCGTCGATTCGCTCTTTATCGAGTTGAGGAACGGATTGAATCAAATGTTTGATGACTTCTACCGCCAAATCATCGGGGCGTGTAGTTTTGAAAATTCCTTTTGGGGCTTTTCCGACTGCGGATCTGAAACCCGCAACTATAAATGCATTCATGAGAATAAGGTTAGAAAAAACTACTTATTTCCGGTGTTGTCGCCGGTACCTTTATTTCCGGATGTCCCCGACGGACCAAGCGGACCTGTTGGACCCGTTGGTCCTGTTGGTGGTTTTGTGCCAGTCGTACCGGTGGAACCGGTTTTACCAGTAGGACCTTTTGTACCCGTTTTTCCTCCGGTGGGTGCGAGTTTTTGTTCCTGAACTGTCATATTCACACCATTCTGCCAATTAGTGCTTTCAAGAAGTTTCCCTTTCCGGTCATATAATTTCCAAACGCCGTCTTTGAGTCCGCGCTTATAACTGCCTTCATACCGTACTTCACCATCATCATAATATTTGGTCCATTTCCCGTTTTTAAAGCCATCTTCATAACTTCCTTCGTAAGAAATTTCACCCGAGAAATAATATTTTTTAATATCACCGTCTTTCTTACCTCCCTTATACTCACATTCTTCCATGAGTTTTTCGTTCAGCCCGAAATATCGTTTGGCCATTCCTTCTTTACGGTCATTTCTGTATTCGATTTCAGAAAGGAGATCGCCGAAAGAGTTATAATACTTCCAGACTCCTTGTCTTTGACCGAGGTCATCCATGCAATTTTTGTGTTTGTCACGA
>JAHEYM010000366.1 GCA_023251595.1 Bacteroidota bacterium | reverse complement strand
CAAAAAGAATATGACATGGGAGGATAAAAAGAAGATCGAAGATATTCTTAAACGTCAGAATGATCTCGAGCAAAAAGTATCTGATATCCAAAAAGAAAATCAACAGAAAAATTCGCTCGAAACAGAACAGAATAAAGAGTTGAATAAAGAATTGCAAGATAAGCAACAACAGATCAATGATCTGATGGATAAACTGATGACGCCTGAGTTGAAAAAGCTTATGGATGAATTGGCGAAATTGTTGGATAAGCAAGACAAGGCGAAGATTCAGGAGATGCTTGATAAAATGAAATTCTCGAACGAGGATATCAAAAAAGAAATGGATCGTACGCTCGAACTTTTCAAGAAAATGGAAATGGAGAAAAAGATGCAGGATGCAATTGATGATTTGAAAAAACTTGCAGATAAACAAGAAAAAGAAGCGGAGAAAACACAGGATAAAAATTCTGATGAGAAGGAACAGAAAGACAAACAACAGGAACTGAAAAAGGAATTTGATGATATTAAAAAAGATCTGAAAGATGCAGAAGAAAAGAATAAAGAGCTTACGGAGCCTGAAAAATTAGAAGATACAAAAGAAGATCAGAAAGATATAGATCAGGATCAAAAAGACAGTGAGCAAAAACTCGATTCAAAAGATAAAAAGGGTGCAGCAAAATCGCAGAAATCTGCCGGGCAGAAAATGAAAAAAATGGCGGAGAAGATGCAGGCAGCAATGGACGCAAATTCGGCAGAACAGCAGGAAGAGGATGCAGCAGCACTTCGTCAGCTTCTCGAAAATCTTATCCGTCTTTCTTTTAACCAGGAAGATTTGATGGAACAGTTAAAAATGGTCGATACAAATAATCCACAATATTTGAAGATCGGAAAAGACCAACAGAAGTTAAAAGACGATGCCAAAATGATAGAGGATAGTTTGTTCGCATTGAGCAAACGTGTTACCCAGATTTCTTCTTATGTGAATAAGGAGACTTCGGCGATCAACAGAAACATGGAAAAAACACTCAGTTCGCTCGAAGATCGTAAAATGGCGGATGCGCGAGGTTCACAGCAATATGTAATGACTTCGGTAAACAATCTTGCATTGCTCCTCTCGGAAGCGCTGAAACAGATGCAGGAGCAGATGAGTCAGAAACAAGGAAATGGTTCCTGTAACAAACCCGGGAAAGGTCAAAAACCGAGTGCTGGAAGCATCCGGAAGATGCAGGAAGCACTGAATAAGAAGATACAGGAGATGAAAGACGGCATGAAACCCGGTCAAATGGGCAAACCGGGTGAAGGAATGTCGGAGCAATTAGCCAAGTTGGCCGCGCAACAAGCTGCAATCCGTGGAGAACTCAATAAATTGAATCAAAGTGATAATAAGGATGGTAAAAAACCTTTAGGGGACCTGGGTAAGCTCGCAGCACAGATGGAACAGACCGAGAAAGACCTCGTTAACAAGCGTCTCTCACAGGAAACCATGGTACGGCAGCAGGAGATAATGTCACGCCTACTTGAAAGCGAGCGGGCAGAACGGGAACGCGATCAGGACAACAAAAGGGAGAGTAAAGAAGGAAAAAATGTCTCCGACCGTAACCCTTTTGATATGGAAGAGTATAAGAGGCTCAAACAAAAAGAACTCGAATTATTAAAAACATTGCCCCCGTCATTGAGTCCTTTTTATCGTAAAAAAGTGGATGACTACTTCCAGTCCATTCCTAATTAAAATAACCCCGCAATGCTTGTGGAATATCAAACTCAGAAACTGCAACTCGTATCTAAAATAGAAAGTATCAATCTCATCGAAAAATTAGTCGATGAAATCAGGGATGAATATCACATCGCTGAGGATAGTTATGGCAATATGCTTGTTGCCATCACGGAAGCAGTTACAAATGCCATTTATCATGGAAACAAAGCAAATCCTGAATTAAAGGTGAATATTTCGTATGAGCTCCGAAACAACAAAGTCGCTTTTGTAATCAGTGATGAAGGTATTGGTTTCGATTATTATAATCTTCCCGATCCGACGGCACCGGAAAATCTTGAAAGACCCTGCGGAAGAGGAATCTACTTAATGCGCCATTTATCCGATCAATTGATTTTTGCGGATAATGGACGAACGGTGGAGCTGTATTTTCAGGTAAACTGAGATCGTGCAAGTCACACCCCTAACCCCTCTCCAGAGGGGAATCCGGTTATTATGAGTGGGCAAAAATAATAGCATAGTTCTTTTCATGAGGGTGATTTCTTTCGGGTGGAATCCGGTTATTCTCGGAGTACGAAAGACAATTCAGCCGTACTTTAATATCTAAATATATATGGCAACTAAAGTTGTCCAATAAAAGGAACAATTCGAATAAAACGATAGTTCTATTCCCCTCTTGAGAGGGGTGAGGGGTGTGTTTTCAAGATGCTTATACAAACGTTTTTCTCTTCGGTGAAAAACCGGAATGCTTCGAACCCGCCTTCTCTGCCGATTCCAGAATTCTTCATTCCACCAAAAGGAGTTCGAAGATCTCTCACCAGCCAACAATTAATCCAGACAATCCCGCTTTCGAGCGCGCCTGCAACACGATGTGCGCGATTTAGATTTTCTGTCCAGATGGTAGCAGCTAATCCGTAACCGGAAGAATTTGCATATTCGATTACTTCTTTCTCACTATCAAACGGAATTAAAGTAGCTACCGGTCCAAAAATTTCTTCTGTATTCGTCCGGCAATTGTACGGAAGATTTTCGAAGACAGTCGGTTCTATAAACCAACCATTTTTGCATTTTCCTTCGGGGTGAATTTGTTTTCCACCCGTGAGAAGTTTCCCTCCTTCTTTTTCAGCCAGATATATATATGATAATATTTTTTCGAGATGAATTTTTGATACAATCGCACCGAGATTGCTATCCGCATTTAAGGGATCACCTGTTTTCAGTTTTTTTACTTCTTCAACAAATGCATCTCTGAATTTCATGTAGATCGAACGTTCAATAAAAATTCTGCTTCCACATAAACAAATTTCACCTTGATTGGTGAATGCTGCACGAACAGATGTTTTAACAGCGTCTTCAAAATTACAATCTGCGAAAATAATATTCGGATTTTTTCCTCCAAGTTCAAGTGAAATTTTCTTGAACATCGGTGCGGCGGTTTTCATAATCCACTCACCGGTTTTTGTTCCGCCGGTAAATGAAATGGCTTTTATCTGCGGATGCGAAACAATAGCTGCTCCTGTCTTCGGGCCGGTTCCATGAACAATATTTAATACACCGGGAGGAAGACCTGCTTCGGTACAAATTTCTGAAAGAAGAAAGGCACTCATCGGTGTAATTTCAGAGGGTTTTGCCACGACTGTATTTCCTGCCGCAAGTGCTGGCGCAATTTTCCAGGAAAATAAATATAAAGGTAAATTCCATGGTGAAATACAACCGACTACACCAATCGGATTTCGCAAAGTATAATTCAGGAATCTGTTTTCCATCGGGTGGGCTTCGCTCGCGAAATGCAGAATGCCTGTTCCGTAAAAATGAAAATTCGCGGCGGCACGCGGAATATCCATTGAACGCGAAAGTGATAATGGTTTGCCCTGATCTATTGTTTCAGCGAGAGCAAGCGCTTCTGAGTTTTTATTTATTAATTCCGCAATTTTTAATAATATATCCGAACGTTTTGAAGCAGGAGTCGCAGACCACGAGGGGAAAGCATGAGACGCAGCCTTCACGGCTTCTTCCACATCTTGTTCATCGGAATCAGGAATGGTGGAGTACACTTCACCCAATGAAGGATTGTAATTATAGAACGCATTACCGCTTAAAGCAGGTTGCAATTTTCCGTTAATATAATTTAATATATTTTGCATATCATTTGTGCTTTTCGACCCTCACCCTCGGTCCCTCTACCAACCGGAGAGGGAAGTTTATCTCCCTTCTCCTTTGGGAGAAGGGTCGGGGATGAGGGTTTTGGGTCCTAATCATAAACTCAGTGTTCTCCCCCCGTCCACCGGTAAATTAATTCCTGTAATATAAGATGCTGCAGGGGATGCCAGAAATGCAATTGCATTTGCGACCTCCTGCGAAGAAGCAAATCTCTTCATCGGTATTTCCGCGAGCATTTCATTTTCAATATCGTTTAACGAAGCGTTTTTTCTCTCCGCTTTTAATTTAATTATATTTTCCAATCGACCGGTCAATGTTGAACCAGGCAAAACATTATTCACGGTAATTCCGAAAGGTGCTAATTCGGATGCTAATATTTTCGACCAATTTGCAACTGCTCCACGAATAGTATTTGAAACACCAAGTCCCGGAATGGGTTGTTTAACAGAA
>JAHEYM010000034.1 GCA_023251595.1 Bacteroidota bacterium | reverse complement strand
TTAGTTGCCATATCACCAACCCCAATGACGATCATGCTCGCCAGAGGTGCTGCTTCCTTATAACGCATGATCATATAATATACATCATCTTCAAAGAATTGATAATTCGCAACTTTATAGGGAACTATATTCGCACCATATTCAAAAATAAATAGTCTCTGATTTAATTTCGAAACCTGTAGTGAAAGATAATCACGATTTATCAGATTCAACCCATCGCCGGAGTGCCCGCGTATAGCGAGATTGTCTACCTGCACACCATTCCTGCCGTCCACCAGAAATCCATAGAATCGCGGGCTGGCATCTGCAGTAAACTTGAAATGAAGATCATGCGCGTTGCCTACTCTTAATCTCGTCATCTCAAAATTGTTACTTACCGGGAGTGTATCTGTATATAGAAGTTTTTTACCGTCATAAACTTCCATCACACAGGGTGAAGGTGCTTGCCCCCACAACAAATCAATATGGTGGTAATATACAAAATTATATAAAGTGAGATCGTATGTTGCCTTTATTTTTTTTCCTGCCGGAGCAACTTCCGGACCATGTTCCTTTTCGGCAGTTGTATCTGCTTTCTTAACTATATTATCGTCATACGTAAATGCATATACATTACCTGAATACCCATAATAACCATTTGGATAACGATCGTGAAAAACCGAATATCTCCGCCAGTTATCACTCATCGTTCTGTTCAGACTTCCATGCGAAGCGACGTCTAAAAATGGGACAAACCCAATTCCAATTCCACCAAATTGTTGCTGAAATAATACACGCAGAATCTGATCTACTCTGTCTCCCTCAAGTTGAGAATCACCATAATGCCCGATTCTGACCAGCCCGGTATCAGCCATTCCCGACGACACCGCATCAAAAAAAAGATCCAGTGCATATTTCCCGTCATTTGCAGGATTTAATAATTTCAGGTCGTTATATCCTGTATCTGAGAGATTTAAAAGTGTGTCTTTTAACTTTGAAGCAGATTCATAATTTTGTTGGTATGCAAATAAAAGCGGACGGGTTGTGTCCGAATCATCCTGTTTTCTATCCGATTTTCCTGTTAAAATTTCGTTTGGTGAAACAAATTTTACTTTATAATTATGAGCCCATGGCAAACTGAATTTAATGTTCAGATTGTTATTGATGACTGAAAAAGCAACCAAAAGCATTTCACAGGCAACGAGCACAATGAGTACCTGCCATGCATACTTATATTTTCCACCGGTTGTCATCGATCCTGATATATTATTATATATCCCTGTGTTTTTCAATGAGAGAAATGAGATCGCCAACTTTCTTCATAGATATAATTTCTTTCAACTTGAATTTTATTCCGAATTCTTTCTCTACTTTTTCGATCATGGCAACGTGAGAAAGAGAATCCCAGTTCGCCACATCAGCAGCTGTCATTTCAGGAGTGATCTTAATATTTTCATCTTCAAAAACTTTTTTGAAGATTTCTGTCAGACGTTGATTTATTTCAGTGCTCATGATATATGTTTTCTGACTGTACAATTGATTTTATTTCCCCTTCGAACATGACCCTGCCTGATCCCGGTAAAATATCCGTGATCGCGGGATTGTCCGAAGAAGTTTCTGCAGATTTTACAAATCCCATAGATTCGTACATTTTAATTGCCGGTCTATTTTGATTCATCGTCATCACTTGTGCCATACATATTTCAGGCGAATTCTTTTGGAGATGACCCATTTCATGCAAAATAATTTTTTGTGCAATTTTATTTCCTCTGAATTCAGGTTTCACATAGACCGATTCTATCTGAAGCGAATTCTTTTTTCTGTCAATGTGTGTTGAAGATACTATTTTTATTTTTTCAGCCGCTGAATTCCATCTTTCGGAACCAATGAAGTGTGAGAGTATCTGTGCTTTAATCATTGAACTATCTCCTTCAACGCCCTCGATCCAAAATGAAATGGCGCCTGCTCTTTCTCCATCGCACAAAGCGATTTTAAACGTGCTCAAAGATAATTCCTGTCCTTCAATATCTTCAATAATTATTGATTTCAACAATTCAGATAATTCTGTTTTTGAAATATTAAAGATCCGGCAGTAACTGATGATTTCTGTTCCGCACGCTTCAGCAGACATCACCGCTTCTATGATGAAATCGATGTCAGTCTCACTTGCATGTCGAATCGTAATATTCATCTTTCTTTAATAATCATGTCAACAATTTGTTTCCGATCAACCTTTCCGTTTAAATTCAATGGGAACTCAACGAAACTATAAACCTTCGACGGGATCATATACGAAGGTAATTTAGTTCTGAGATTTTCAATCAGCGTTTTTGTTTCGCCTGAATAATTTTTGAGACATAGGTTTAATTCGAAGACCCCTGTCTCATTAGGCACGGGAACAACGATACTTTCAGTTCCTCCTGCCATATTTCTCGCATGATGTTCAATTTCGCCGGGTTCAACTCTATATCCATCGATCTTAACCTGATTATCTATTCTTCCGCAAAAAATAAGATTTGAATTTTCATTTATATATGCAGCATCTCCCGTACGATATATTTTATTACCCGATACAGAATTCCCGTTCTCAATAAAAGCGGTATTCGTTTTTATTTCATCTCTCCAATAACTGTCTGTAACCTGTACACCAGCTAAACAAAGTTCACCCTTCTGATTATTATTAAAAATTCCATCCTCATTCCTGATCTGAATGATCGTTCCAGGTAATGCTTTCCCAATCGGGACAATTCCATTTATCGCTTCTCCTTTTGAATTTTTTGTCCAATCGTAATACAGACAAAATATCGTGGCTTCGGTCGGTCCGTATACATTCTGAATTTTAGCATTCGGAACACATTCGCTCCATTCTTCAACAATATCCTGAAATAATGCTTCACCACAAAATAGAGAGTAACGGAGATTCGGAAGACTGATTTCTTTAAAGTATTTCCGCAAATATCCTATTACCGACGGAACCATTAGTGCCACCGTAATGGATTCTTCTTCAAGCAGACTTATAATATTCATATATTTTATTCCATCATCGGGAACAACATAGGTACATGCCCCGTACATTAATGGTACAAAAAATGAAAATACAGATAAATCAAATGTTAGTTCAAACATCTGAATGAATTTGTCTTCTTTCGTGAATTGATAAATACTACTATTAAAAATTGCTTCAAGAAAACCATTTACATTCCGGTGATAGATGGGAACTCCTTTAGGTTTACCGGTACTCCCTGAAGTAAAAAATAAATACGCGATTTCATTTTCGCTGATCTCCGCAACATGACTTATAGAACCTAAATATTTTCCACTATTCCTTACACCAATAAATCTGACCTCAGAGTTATTGATTTGCCTGATTTTTATTTCTCCGATTTCGAGTTGTGAAGTAAGAACAAGATTGAGCCTTGCCTGCGCACAGATTTCGTCATTCCTCGAATCCGGGTGATGCAGATTTAACGGAACATAAGCGCAACCGCTCAAAAGAATTCCAAGAATCGATGAATATGTATATATATCGTCGCCTGTAACAATTCCCACTCTGTTCTCATCACGGAAATTATCGTGTATAATCAGACTTACGTTACGGGCAAGCCTCCATGTATCTTCGTAGGTATATAATTGCGATCGGCACGAAATTGCGGGACGATCCGGAAAATCCAAACTGTTTTGTGTAAAAACTTTTGCGAGACTGTTTTGGGTGAAATGTCTTTGCATTGATGCTTTTGTTACAGCTATAAAATTAATGAGAAAGCGTGAATTGATGAATCTTAATTATAATGATTATCAACAATGTGGAATGAATATTAAAAAAGGGTGTGTGACAAAAGCAGGGAAGTAAGTCGGAAGACAAACAGATTTTCCAATCTGAAGAGGTATATATTCATTTGTGGTTTTCGGCTTTGTGCAAGATCAGAACAGATTGCTTCAGTCGCCTAAAGAGGTACCATTCATGAGAGTAGTAAGTTATCAGCTCCCTCGCAATGACGGCACTCCGCGGTCAGAGAAGGAAAAAAATGAGCCGGCAAATTTCACATCCGTGAAATTTGCCGGCTCATTTTTTCCTAACCCATTCACATGATGCGCCGTCATTGCGAGGGAGGCACGACCGAAGCAATCTGTTTGTACACGCACACTGCCTTCTCACGTCTGCAATGTTGCATCGTCATTGCGAGGGAGCTTGCGACCGAAGCAATCTGTTTATATATCGGACGGCAAACTCTTTAAATTCGCAATGAAGCGAGAATAATCTCTAGTATTCCAACATATCGTGTTCGTACTCGACCATTTTTTTCTTAATGGCCTCAGCTTCAAGCAGAGCATCCATTCCAAGTTTATAATCGAAGATATGTCGGTCATACACATTGGATTCCTTGATAATATAACTGCTGAATTTTCGCTTGAAGAAAATGTCGTCCCAGGTCCGACGTTCCGCATCATTGTAAGTGTTGAACACTTCAGCATTTACAAATGTTCTTCTTGCTTCAGGAAAATAAATCCAGAACAATTTTTTCTTCGCGCCCGGCTTCAAATCACCCGCATCATCACGAACATAAGATATTGGACAGACTCCGATAATCCTTACATCCATTACAGATCTTTGTTTATCGAAGAACCAATCTTCTTTGAGTTCATAAGAGAACACGTCATCTTTTTTCAATTCTCCTTTTACACCCATCACAAGTTTTTCGTAAGGAGGATCGGGAATCTTGATCGTTTTCGTATCAGCCTTCCCTTTGATCATATCCTCAATCTCTTGGCGGGTGTAAGGTCTTGCGAATTCATCGGGTAATAACTCATCAGCATCATAAGCGGTGAGATTACCTTCCAGAATTCCTTTCATCATGATATCGAGTAAATTCATCCTATCGTAAGTTGATTCCGATTTTGGCCACTTGAAGACGAGATTCATTTTCTCATTGATATCAATCATACGCCAGATTCGTTTCGACCAATTCACATCGGCTTCGCGAAGATGTGCATAAGGAATTACCTGTCTTTCGGGAACATGCTCCTTAATATACACACCATCGAGAACGTTGACGGTCAACTTTGGTTTCGGTGCAACCTTCCCTGTATCCGTACCCGCCGTCGGTGAATTAGTGACGGAAGTGTTCGGAGGAGGAGCATTTGGATCGACCGGAGCCTGAGTGTTTGTGTTATTCTGATTCGGGTCGTTGGGATCCTGCGCGCGTAGAATATTTCCCGAGAGGATCAGAATGCCGGCAATAACAATTACTTTTTTCATGACATCCAATGGGTTTTATACTGAGATAACGAATTATATAATCTTAAATCCGATAGTTGAATTACTTGCTGGTTGATCTTTACCATCAGGACCACGAATACGAATATCTTCGAAATAAATCTTGTCTCCGGCTTTGAGTTTACTGAACACAGATTTCATTTCCGATGTAAACTCTCCACTGCCAGGACCTTGTTTTTCACTTGTGAATCCATTCACAACATAAGATAACTTGTAATTAGTGACAGTGAATTTTGCTTCGAATTCGAAATCTTTAAGTGCGGCAATAATACCATATTGAATTGCCAGATCGCTCTTCGAAATATTTCCACCCTCTTTACCATTGATCTGAGCCGAAGCAGGAGGAATACGTTTCACACGAAACTTCTTCGTACCCATTTGTTTATTTTCATTCCCAATTTTCGCACTCACACTTATCGTCACTTCGCCGGGATCGGAAACCATCACCTCATACTTACCTCTGGTACCAGTACAAGTTCCAGCCGTAATACTAGCCACAACATTATCTGCAGGAATACCTGGACACGAGATAGAAACAGGATTAGGTACACCGATATAGAATACATTCATTTTATCCGGAGAAACAACCAATCCGGGAGCTGCTGCAATATACTCTGCATGGAAAGGATATTCTTTATAAGTCCCTACAGCAGGATTTTTCACCCGAATAACACCACCCCATTTCTGAGGACCTTCTCCGGACGGGTGGACTTTGTACTTTCCAATACCCTGATCTGCTTTCACAGAAGTTGAATCGATAGCTCCTCTAAACTTGTTAGTGATTGTGTCATAATCTCCTAACCATACTTCCGGATTCTGTGTCTTACTAAAAGCCGCAACAAACACGTCTGCTTCGTAATCAGTTCCAATTTGCACGTAGTTTGATGCCGCAACAACACGTGCTGCGAGCGTGTCAAATTTAAAGTCAGCTTTAGTGATTGATTGAAGCAAGAAGTTGGAAATTTCGGATTGCTTGTTTTTCACATCATTTTCAAACTTTGAGAGAATTGCGATCTCTGCAGCGAGTGGATTATGGTAAAATGTTGCCATCTCCCAAGTTCGCTTGCCATCCATGACGACCTTAGGATCTTTGGTGTCCAGCGCACGATTAAGGTTATCAATAATCTGCTTAACTTCACCATCGATATCATGATTCTTAGCTTTTTCCTCAGCTCCTAAAGTATTTAGTTCTGCGATGATTGCAGCCTTGTAATCTTCAAGATCTTTTTTTAGTTTCGAAGCTTCATGACCTTTACCATCGTTTTCACTGCCGCACATAATGTGTGTACACTCATCATAGTTGTCGACCCCTTTTACATCACGTAGTTCGGGCAACTTTGCTACTCCTTCGAGTTTGTCAGTCTTTCTGATAAGTTCATCTTTAAGCTTCTCTAGCTTTTTAACGATCTCTTCAGTGACTCCTTTCACTTTATCAACATGATCCTTATAAGGTTTTGTCTTAATTGGATCCTGTATCATGGCTTTCACAAACTCAGAATAGGTGTCGGCATTTTTCGCGTCCGTACTTGCCTGCGATACCATTAAACTCTCATTAATCTGGACGAAAGCCAGAATAATTTCTTTCGATATATTGAGTGCCAGGAGGGCCGTCAACACGAGGTACATCATGTTGATCATCTTCTGCCTGGGACTTAGTTTCCCTGATGCCATCCTATATTTTCAGTTTTAGTTATGATTAAATTTTCCTTGAATATAGGTAATCAACCTTTAGGTGTTGAAGACATTGCGGAGAGCATGTTACCGTACACCGTATTAAGAGCGGCAAGGTTTTTAGCAAGCGTACGAACTTCATCTTTATACTTTTTAGTATCGTCGATTGATTCGTTCAGATTCGACATCAGATTATTGATGCCATCATAGAATTTATTAGTCATCTTGAAATGATCGTTCGCATCCTGCAGTTGTAATTCATACACAGCATTTAACGCAGAAAGATTTTTCGAAGCAGCACCCATTTGACTATTATAGCTCTTCATATCATTTGCTGATGTTGAGAGTTCGTTCATAATGGTTGCAGATGATGTAGAAAGGGCGCTCATCGCTGCGGATGCCTGATGAGAGGTTGAAGCAAGATCAGTGACCGACTTGCTGGCACTGTTCACGTTCTTCACGTAATCATTTGTCGCAACAGTTGCATCCTGCAGATCAGCGAGTTTCGAAGTATTGTCTCCCAGACTTTTTAATCCCGCACCAAGACTTTGAATAAGTTCCGGGCCGATTTTTGCGTCTTGCATCAAGCGATCAAGTTCCTGGACAATAGGATCTTTTTTCTGTTTCTTTTCTTTCTTTTCTTCGTCGAACATTCCTGCAAATTCAGGATATACAAGACTCCAGTCATATTCGTGTGGTAAAGGTTCAAAAGCTGAGAAGAAGAAAATGATAGCCTCGGTTCCAAGACCGACCGTGAGCATTACACCGGATCCTTCCCAGTGTTGAATTTTAAAAAGAGCTCCAAGAATTACGACAGCTGCCCCAATTCCGTAGAGTTTGGCCATAAAGTTTTTCCAGGTCTTACTGTGTGTGAAATTTGCCATAGCGTTAGCGTTTTAGTTTGGTTTGGTTTGGTTTAGGTGGTTTGGTTGTTTATTTATTATGTTAATTTGATTTCTTTCTCATTAATGGTCAATACTTTCACTAAACGTTCAGGACGAAATTCTTCCGAAATTCAGCGCGCAAAGATAAATAAATGTCAATACGATTTTAATAATCTGCTTTATCCCTCCCTAAAAATTCCATCACACAACGGAATCCAATATAACACTTAGCAGTATCCTGATACTCATAAGCCCGGGTGCTGTTTTGCAGATAATACCCGACATCTTTCCAGGAACCGCCCCTGATCACTTTTCTTTTCAAAGCCGGAGGATCAGAATCCTTAGCTTCGTAGGAATAATCCGGATTCAGGTCGTGTTCAAAATTATAGGCAGCTTCATCGAATGCGTTACTGGTCCACTCCGCAGCATTACCAGCCATGCAATACAATCCATAATCATTAGGCCAATAGGAATTGGCTTTCACAGTATGGACACCACCGTCATCAATATAATTACCCCTCATGGGTTTGTAATTCGCAAGAAAACAACCTCTGCTATTCCTTATATAAGGTCCTCCCCAAGGATAAGGAGATAATTGTAGTCCACCACGTGCTGCATATTCCCACTCAGATTCTGTAGGAAGTCTATAATCCTGAACAAGAACGTCGCCGTTTGTAAGGATGTAACTGTCCAGATACTGAGTTCTCCAAATACAGAAGGCTCGAGCTTGTTTCCAACTTACACCAACTACGGGATAGTTGTCATAAGCAGGGTGCCAGAAATATGCTTTGGTAAGCGGTTCATTATAAGAATAGGTAAAGTCATGAATCCAAGCCAATGTATCCGGATAAATATTAAGGATATCCTTTTTAATAAATACAGAACGATCTTTCATTCCTTGTTCACGATTTGCTTTATTAGCTGCGGCCTGCAAATCAATCCAATAATATTCGAAGTTAAGTTTACGGGTATCGATTTCTTTTCTTCTGTAATAACGTTCACTTTCAGGGAGGAATAACTCATTTAATGCTTCAGTGCTCGCCTCATCATCCCACTTAATTTTCTTTCTCCAGTTAATTCGTTCCCCATATTCACCTTCTTCCAACAAATGTTCGCCACCAAGTAAACGATGAGCTAATGAGTCTCTTACCCAGAATGCAAATTGACGATATTCGTTGTTGGTAATTTCAGTATCATCCATATAGAATGCTGAAATTGTAACAGATCTGCTTTGTGAGGTCATAGAGTTAGAGATATCCTGATCGCTTGGGCCTTGATTGTATGTTCCGGCAGGGATATAAACCATTCCGAATGGATCGGCCTGGTACCACTTGGGTCGGTTTTGTACTCCGACCAATTCACCATGGTCTCCGCCGCAGCTTGTAAACACTACGATGATCGATAGACCTAAGAGCGCTTTCCTAAAATTTTCGGTTTTATTCATCACGGGTTGAACTGGTTTCACTGAGTCGCTTTCCTTCTGTTTTCTGTGTGATATAAACTTTTATGACTCGCGGTATATTGTACTGCAGTCATCAATTCGGGCGTATTAATCGGCAAGTTGGTCGATTTTTTGATAAATTATTTCTGGAATCTTCCAAGATTTCTAACATCCTGATGGCGTGAAGTATGAATAACCTTGATCGGCTTGTAGCAATACTTCAGCATAAGTTCAGGCGTGCCTGAACTATAATTTTTTATTTCTGATGTTGTAAAGTCATAAGCAAGTCCGATATTAAACGGTCCTTTTCCGAACCCTAATAAGGCTACAATAGCATCTTGAATTCTGTAGGAAGCCCCTGCCCAAATGTGTCCATCACCATTCAATTTATAATCTACGAGGCAGTTGGCATCCAACTGTGTGGAAGCACCATCAGATTTCACTAGAATAGAAGGTTTAATATCCCAGTTGGGGCTTTTTGTATGAACGGTATATCCACCCATAAAATAATAGTGACGTGCCATGGTAGTTTTAATTAAATCCATGGAGATAGAGTTTGCTGCAAGATGAGTTGTTGACACTCCTGCGTAAAGATCTGTGGTGTTGTAGAAAAGACCAAAACTGAAATCCGGTGCTCCTCCTGCAACTGCGGCCATTTGAATTGAGGGATCGTTAGGATCGTTTGCAATAAATTTTGTTCCATCAAGAGACTTTTGCATATAGCCGATATCGGCGCCGATTCCAAGTTTGCCCGTTCCGACAGGAATTCTGTATGCGAATGATCCTTTTATCTGAAGATTATTTTCAAAACCCAGCTTATCCGAGGTAACATTTAGTCCAACACCGCTATGAATTATATAAATAGGCATTTCTGCACTAAAAAGAAACGTTTTTGGTGAACCAGGGAACCCCATCCACTGGTTTCGATAGAGAAGAACGCCACAAATAGCATCATTACTGCCTGCATAGCCCGGGTTGATCGCGAGCTTATTAAACATGTTCTGACTGAACTGGGCGTCCTGCTGTGGATACGCGTAAATGACTGAAAATAATAGAGTTAGCGTGGTAAGGATTTTTCTCATGCGGTTGAGGTTTAGTCTCGGAGTTAGATTATTGGGGCGTTTGTGACGGTTTTGAACGTGTAAAATACGGGAAATGTTTACATAAAAACAAATTTTTTTCAGGACTGTACTGAATATTTCAGACGTTCGGGCGTAAATTGCCGACGAATGCGCAGAAAAAAAACGCTTAATCAGCTGAATTTTTTGAACGCCTGCCACCATCTTTCAGGGATTTCGTCCTTTAAAGCAGTCTCGTAGTCAACATAAGAGCATGGAACTACGTGATGTCGGTAAAATTTGGTCTTATCACTTGGATATGGTACCTCCATCCACCATCTCTCAGTTTTCTTACTCTTATAGAATATAATTTCATGTTCCGTATTTTTATAGCTATGCGGTATTTCATAAAATCTGATTTTGGCTTCAAAGGATTGTCCTTTTTACGATTGTAAAAACCATCGATAAAATACCAAATCATCTGTGCAACGAGGTGAGATGTTTGTCCATGAAGATCAAACGTGGGGTTAATTTCATAAAAACCGATAGAAGTAAGTTTATCCGTTAGTCCCGCGTATCTTATTACCTGGCATGCTTCTTCTCCGTAAAGTCCATTCGGTGTGGCGTTTCCATTTCCGGGTGCATCCGATTGCCGGATGGCAGAAATGTCGAACGAGAGCATGTCCGCATTTCGGACGATCGGTTCGGCTTCTTCTATATTTTTATGAACAAAACCTAGTCGCCACGCATCAAAGAAAAGATTATCCATTAAGTCGATTGATTCCTGACCGACAAAATATGATTGATAACCAAGATTCGAGAAGTTGAAAAGGAAGTTTGGCTGACGCACTATAATTTTTCCAAGCCAGGAGTGTGAATCAAATTTTTCGTTCACAGACCCGAGATCGAAATGAGAATCGACAGCGGCAATATTAATAACCTGATCCAGTGGTTCGTATGCAAGATACTGTGCGTATGAAAGATCCTGACTTCCTCCGATTATTACAGGGATAATATGTTGTTCAAGAAGTGAAGTACATACCTCTTTCAAAGCTATATAAGTATCCTGCAGCGAATGTCCGACCCGAAGATTACCTAAGTCCGCAATTTTTACGTTGTAATTTCCTTTACAGAGGCGATACAATTTTTCGCGAACGGAATCCGGTGCACTTGCGCATCCCTTATTATCGACGGTTCCCCGCTCCTCCTGAATTCCAACAATCGCTATTTGAATTCCGGTTAATGAAGGAAATTTGCGATCAGAATCAAAAATCCTGAAAATCTTCCCATAAGCATTATTGGCTCCTAATTTAGAAGAAGAGGTAAGCGTTGAATCTATTGGCAGGAAATAATCGGAAAGGGTCACGGGGAGTTATGAGTTATGAGTGATGAGTGATGAGTGATGAGTGATTGAAAAAAAAGGAATCGAAACGCTGACATTCGATTTAGGAATATTCCCCTTTTCTCCTCCCCTATTTGGGGGAGGTCGGGAGGGGGTTGTTATTTCTTTTTTGAAGCTGACTTTTTCGTGGCTGACGCTTTTTTTGATGCCGCCATTTTCTTGGGCGCAGCAGAATTTTTTTCAGTAGTTTTACCGTTTCCGGAGCCTGTCTGTGCACCAAACCTTCCACCTGGTTTTTTACCGAATGAAGGTTTAGACTCGGATTCTGCTGCAAGTTTCAGACATTCAGCGAGTGTGAGACTCGCTGGTTCAGTTCCTTTCGGAAGACGTACATTCTGTTTACCGACCGCAAGATATGGTCCCCATCTACCATTAAGAATCTGAACTTCAGGATTTTCGGGGAAATCTTTGATGAGTCTTTCGGCTAATGCTTTTCTTTTTGCCAGAATAATTTCTTCCGCCCTCTCAATTGTGAGGAGCATCATATCGTCGGTCTTGGCAAGAGAATAGAATGTTCCTTTATGTTTGATATAAGGACCGAATCTCCCCGCATTTGCGAGCACATCTTCACCCTCGAATTTTCCAATGTTACGTGGAAGTTTAAGCAGTTCCAACGCATCTTCCAGGGTTATATTTTCGAGACGCTGACCACTACGCAGGCTTGCGAATTGAGGTTTTTGTTCATTCTCTGAGGAACCCATCTGTACGACGGGACCAAATCTTCCTATTCTCACAGAGACCGGTTTCCCTGTCGACGGATCAACGCCTAACATCCGTTCGCCTGTAGCGCGGGCGCTATTTGTTTCGGTGGAAGCTACTGTCTTATGAAATGGGTCATAAAAATCGCGGATCATTTTGGTCCACTCGATTGCACCCTGTGCGATATCGTCGAATTCTTTTTCGACTTCCGCAGTGAAGTTATAATCGAGAATGCTTGCGAAATTAAGGACTAGAAAATCGGTCACCACCATTCCTATGTCCGTAGGGAATAATTTTGACTTTTCAGCACCTGTATTTTCCGTTTTCACAGATTCAACGATTGGTAATGCTTTTGGATTTAAAGTAATTACACGAATCTTCCGTTCGTTTCCTTCGCGGTCCTCTTTCACGACATAACCTCTTTTCTGTACTGTACTGATCGTAGGAGCATAAGTAGATGGTCGACCGATGCCGAGCTCTTCAAGTTTTTTAACAAGACTCGCTTCTGTGTAACGGGGAAGGGCGTGGGAATACTTTTCGGTAGCTGTTAAATCGCTGAGATCGAGTAATTGACCACGATTTAAGGGAGGTAAAAGCACTTGCTTCAAGGGACTTGAAGAAAAGCTATTTTCACTTTTCTTTTCTTCACCTGAATCACCATTTTCATCATTCTCATCATCAGATGACTCGGAGTAAACTTTGAGAAAGCCGTCGAATTTAAGAACTTCACCCGAAGCAATATAATCTCCTTCGTAAGTAGAAGCCCTGATATTTGCAGTGGTTTTTTCGAGGACCGCATCAGCCATTTGTGACGCAACCGTTCTTTTCCAAATCAGATCATAGAGTCTTTTTTCCCTTGAATCGCCATCAATCTCGCGCACATTGAAATAAGTAGGACGAATTGCCTCGTGGGCTTCTTGTGCACCTTTAGATTTTGTCTTAAAATTTCGGGTGAAAAGGTATTCCTTCCCAAAAGACTTTTTAATTTCATCGGCGGATGCGTTAATTGCAGTCTCAGAAAGATTGACAGAATCGGTTCTCATATAAGTGATCTTTCCCGACTCATAAAGTTTCTGTGCCAATATCATTGTTTGGGAAACCGAATAACCCAGTTTACGCGAGGCTTCCTGTTGTAGTGTAGAAGTGGTAAAAGGGGGTGAGGGAGACCGTTTAGCGGGCTTTTTCTCAACATTCAAAATTTCGAAAGAAGCGCCGATTGATTTTTCGAGAATTGACTTCGCTTCTTCATACGTTTTAATTCTTTTGGAAAATTCCGCCTTCAGGGAAACCTGTTTCCCTGCTTCATTCTGAACTAAAAAATTTGCAACAATTTTATATGCGGAGACAGAATTGAAACCGGTTATTTCTCTCTCTCTTTCAACGATGAGCCGAACCGCAACCGATTGTACACGACCTGCTGATAGTGAAGGTTTAACTTTTTTCCAGAGAATTGGAGAAAGTTCAAAACCAACTAATCTGTCTAGTATACGACGTGCCTGTTGAGCGTTCACGAGATTAATATCCAGGGTCCGTGGATTCTCGATAGCATTCAGGATTGCCGACTTTGTAATCTCGTGGAAGACGATACGTTTTGTCTTCTTGACATCAAGACCCAGCGCTTCGCAAAGGTGCCAGGAAATGGCTTCACCTTCGCGGTCCTCGTCAGTCGCGAGCCAGACAACAGATGATTTTCCCGCCATTTTTTTCAGTTCGCTGACGACAGCTTTTTTGTCATCGGAGACTTCATATTGTGGGGCGAAGTTCTTTTCGATATCGACAGCGAGACCCTTTTTCACGAGGTCGCGGATATGTCCATAACTTGACTTCACGACGAAGTCATC
Source organism: Bacteroidota bacterium (assembly GCA_023251595.1). Classification (GTDB taxonomy): domain Bacteria; phylum Bacteroidota; class Bacteroidia; order AKYH767-A; family JABDAW01; genus JAHEYM01. The sequence continues at coordinate 1,112 of JAHEYM010000034.1, read as the reverse complement.
GCCGAGGAAACCCTCGATGGTCTTGGCTTTCGCCGGTGATTCAACTATCACTAAATTCTTGGCCATGTAACAAAATTTGGGTGCTGAGCATTCAGCAAAAGGGGGACAAAGTAAAGCAATTTGAATTAGGCGGACAAATTTGTGTGAGACACGAATTGCACGAATTTGCACGAATCGGGTGGAGGGAGACCGATTCTTGTTGCAAAATTTTACCCTGATGGCGAGAAATATTTTGGTGCATTTACTTTTGGTATTTCAACCTAATACAAAGGGAAGGGAGAAGAAATTAATACTTTTGCAAAGTGGTCGAATTTGCCTGTTTATATAGTACAAACCAAAAATATGTCTCCTGAAAAACTTCAAATACGAAACAGTACAGCCGAATTTCTAATCTTCACCAAACAGGGAGGTCAAGATGGGATTGAGGTTAGGGTGCAAGAAGAAACTGTTTGGCTCACTCAGAAGGCGATTTCGGTACTTTTTGAGGTTGAAGTTAACACCATAAACTATCACCTTAAAGAAATTTATAAGGGTGGTGAACTATTGGAAATGCCAACTATTCGAAATTTTCGAATAGTTCAAACCGAAGGCAAACGGGAAGTTGGGAGGGATATCGAATTTTATAACTTAGATGTAATAATATCAATTGGTTACCGAGTCAATTCACAGAGAGCTACTCAGTTCAGACAATGGGCTACATCCGTTTTGAGGGATTTTGCAATTCGGGGTTATGTTTTAGACAAAGAGCGGTTGAAAAATGGGGCATTTCTGAGCGAGGAGTATTTCAATAATTTGTTGTCGGAAATCCGTGAAATAAGGGCAAGTGAGCGTAAATTTTATCAGAAAATTACAGACATATATGCCACAGCGATGGATTACAAAGCGGATGATGAATTTACGCATCAGTTTTTTGCGGCTGTTCAAAATAAATTACACTTTGCAATCCACGGAAATACTGCAGCAGAACTGGTTGTGGGGAGGGCAGACAGCACTAAACCTAATATGGGTTTGACCACATGGAAAAATGCGCCCTCCGGCAAAATTATCAAGCCTGATGTTTCTATCGCTAAAAATTATTTAACCGAAAAAGAACATAAACAACTGGATCGTTT